>CAZDZP010000282.1:0-3609 GCA_964509855.1 uncultured Anaerolineaceae bacterium
GCCCAGAAGGCTATACGCTCGCTCAGGCGGGTCCACTCCTCCACGTAGCGCCCCACCGATTCCCTGCACTTTTCGTTGAAGGCGGCGATGCCGTAGGCCTCGATTTCGGGCTTGGACTTGAGGCCAAGCTCCTTCTCGATTTCGAGTTCCACGGGCAGGCCGTGGGTGTCCCATCCCGCTTTGCGCGGCACGCGGTAACCTTGCATCGTCTTGTAACGGGGGATGAGGTCTTTGAAAACGCGGGCGAGCACGTGATGGATCCCGGGGCGGGCGTTGGCCGTCGGCGGCCCTTCGTAAAACACGAAGAGCTTGTCTTCCGGGCGTTCTTCGACGCTGCGGCGGAAGATTTCGTTTTCTTTCCAAAAAGTGAGGATGCGGTCTTCCAGTTGTGGGAAGCTAACGCGTGGATCGACTGGCGTGAACATGGCGGGACCCCCTGTGCCGGGCGCCCGGCGTGCAACCGCCGAACTCACCGGGACGTACCATCAGTAGTGATTGCACAGGCAGGGAAAAGCGCAACAAACAGCGCTCGCCCCATTCCAGGGACGAGCGTGCGGGCTCGCGGTACCACCCTGGTTCCCGCCGGTGGCGGGCACTTCGTGGGGCGCAAACACGCCCCAGCCCCTGCTAACGGTGGGCATCCGTCCGGGTCTACTTGGGTGCTGGCGCGGGGCCATACCCGTTTGGCCGGAGGCTCGGGAGGGATATTCTCGCTGGCCTGCTGCGCCCCCTCGCACCAAACGGGGCTCGCTAAGCAGCGGCGGGAGCGATACTCGTCTCCGTCAATGCCGTATCAAGGAAGTGAAGCAGCGTGAAAGCCGTCATGTCAACCATTTCGGCGCTCGTCTTCCTCTTCGCGCTCACGGCATGCGGTGCAAACGATGCGCGCGTGCCCCGCACGGTGGTGCCCGGGACGCCCGAATCCAGCCCCACGCCACCCGCTACCAGCCAGACACCTCAACCCGCTCCCAGCGAACTCCGTGTGGCGTACATCAGCCTGGGCAGCCCCATCACGCTTGACGAAAACGACACCGAAGCAGCTGACACCTACGCCGAACGGCTGCAGCTGGTCATCGAGGAATTGCGTGCCTTCGACCCGGACATCGTCGCGCTGAGCGAAGTCACGTGGTCGAAGTCCACAGGGAACGCGGCATGGACCACGCTCGCCACCGGGCTTGGTTTGGAAGGCAAGTTCGCACGTGCCAACCCGTACTACCCGGGCCAGACGCCGGAAGACTCCGACACCCTCCGCGACCTCATCGGCTTTGAAGAGGGCGAGGCCGTGCTTAGCCGCTACCCCATCCTCCAGTCGCGCCGCCACACCTTGAACCCGCGCACCAGCGAGCACGAAGGCCGCATCGCGCTGCACGCGGTGGTTCGCATCCCGGGTATTGGCGATGTCAACGTGGTCGTTTCGCGGCTGGCGGGCGAAGAACCCACGCTCCAGGCGCAGGCGGCCGACCTCGAGCGGCTCATCAACGACGAGGGAGCGGGCCTGCCCACCCTTGTTTTCGCGGACATGGGCATGGCCCCCGACAACCCCTCCATCGCGCTCTTCCAAACGAACGGCTACTCGGACCTGGTGGCGGGCATTGGCGGCGGTTTCAACCTGGCAACGTGTTGTCGCGAACAGCTCCTGCTGCCGGCGACTACTATTCCCGGCACGCCGCTCCTTCCGGCTGGCACCGAAGCGCCAGCAGACGATGGCGAAGGTAACGGCGATGAAGAAGGAACGGAAGAACCCACCGGCCAGGAAACGCCTGCGCCGGACGCCGATGACGAAACTCCCGCCGTGGGCGGGGCGATGGTGCGGCATTCCTACATCTTTTCAGATACCTGGCGGGCGACGAGCGTGGCCCTTTTCGGCACCCAGGCGCACGCGCGCTCCGACGGTTCACAGCTTTTCCCGAGCTACCAGAACGGCCTCTTCGCCGTGATCCCGCTGACGCAGCCTGGCCGTTCTAGCACCCAGTAGCGGCACCCGTACGCTGCTACTGCAGGAGCGGCACCAGGTTCTCGACACCGATACCCATCGCCCGTTCGTTTACCGCGACGACGATTTCTACGCCGTCGCGCTCGATCGTCTGCATGATCCAACCGTCGGGCGCGACAAACTCCGCTGCGAGCGAACCGGCCGCGACAACGAAGCCATCGTCGGCATAGGACGCCTCCGGGTCGGGAGCGCCTGACTTGAAGACCGAACGGTCGGCGAGGCGATATTCAGTGATGTAGCCGATGTCGCCGGGCTCGTCGCCAGTGGCGATCTCCACGCGGTACAGCGCCAGCCTGTCGAGCGTCCCGTCTCGCAGTTCCTGCGACGGCGTCAGCAATGGGATGCCGGTCACCGCTTCGGAGATCGTGTTTTGCGGCATCATCGCCGAAGCGGGCGAAAGCAGCAGCGGTATCGCGAACTCGTCGCCGGGTTCCAGTTCCTCCGGGTCAATGCCGTTGAGCGCCACCAGTTGGGAGCCGGTGATGCGTCCCTCGGTCCCGCGCACGCCATCGAAGTATGCCGCGATCGAATCGGCCGTGTCGCCTTCGACAATCACGTACAGGAAGTAGTTGGGGCCGGTGGCGAGGTCGCGCGCCGCCTGGTTGCTCTGCGTGGATTCAGGCGTGGGCGTTGGGTCATCCGGTGTCTGCGAACCGGGCGCAGGAGTTCCGGTAGCAGATGAAGAAGCGGTGGTAGGCGTTGGCGAGGGTGTCTCGTCGTCGCCGGCATCGTCACCACAGGCGAAGAGCATCAGTGCCGGTATGGCCGCGATCAGTAGCAAGGGTCGTCGTGTGCGCATAGCCACGCCTCCCATTCCCGGCAAACAACCGGGCGAACTTCCCCCGCCAGCTACAGGGTTGCACAGGGGTGCGCCTTGGGCCACACGGCAGGTAAATGCCCGCTGGGACACTGGCGCCGCCGCGCACGGGCCGCTCGCCCGCCCACCTCTGTATACTGTCGAGTTGCGGACGTTCCCCGGCGTCAACCCACCTATCCCACTTGTTACAGGAAACACACCCCATGCCCCGACACCCCAATGAGGCCCTGTTCGAAGGCGAAAAGCCCTTCCCCATCATCCCCACCTGCGAACACTTCGCCGGCACAGAAGTGCGCATTAGCAAGGCCTTCGAACTGCAGCAGCAGACCGGCCACATCTTCGACATCACCATGGACTGCGAAGATGGCGCCCCCGCCGGCGCCGAGATCGCGCACGCCGAAATGGTGGTGCGCATGCAGAACAGCGACCTGAACAAGTTCAACGGCGCCGGCGTCCGCATCCACGACCACACGCACGAAAACTGGAAGACCGACGTCGACATCATCGTTCCCGGTGCTGGCGAGCGGGTGGCCTACCTGACCATTCCCAAGACCACGAAGGCCACCGAGCTGGCGGAGATGATCGACTACATTCGCAACGCCACGGCGAAGGCCGGCATTAAGCGCGAGATTCCCATCCACGCGCTCATCGAAACCCACGGTGCGCTGCACCAGGTGTGGGAAATCGCCGAGCTCCCGAACATCCAGGTGCTGGACTTCGGGCTGATGGACTTCGTGAGCGGCCACCACGGCGCGCTCGCCGCTTCGGTGATGAAGAGCCCCTGGCAGTTCGACCACGC
>CAZDZP010000283.1:0-3592 GCA_964509855.1 uncultured Anaerolineaceae bacterium
ACCATCAAGAAGGGCACCGATGCCGTTGGCAACCGCGTGAAAGCCAAGATCGTGAAGAACAAGGTGGCCGCCCCCTTCAAGCAGGCTGAGTTCGACATCATGTTCGAAACGCCGCGCGGCATTAGCCGAACCGGCGACATCGTCGACCTCGGCGTCGAATACGACGTTCTCACGAAGAGCGGCGCCTTCTACAGCTATGGCGACCAGCGCATTGGCCAGGGCCGCGAAAACGCCAAGGCATTCCTCGGAGAGAACCCCGACCTGGCGCTCACCATCGAGAAAGAAATCCGGCGTGAAGCCGGGCTGCCGGGAGGCGCGGAAGCCGAACCGGAAGCAATCGTCACACCGCTGGCGGCGACAAGCTAATGTCACGCGAACCCATCCCCCTGCACGGCGCATCAATCGCCGCCAGTTCGATCGATAGCATCCATGCGACCTCCCGCAAGTCGCTGGTGCGCCTACGCTTCGGGGACGGGAGTCACGCGGTGGCGAAAGCCTCGCTGGTTCGCGGGCTTGGACTGGCGGACGGGACGGCGGTGTTCCCGGCAGTCCGGGCGACGCTGCTCGAACAGGAAGCAGAACTCGCGAGAGCGGCGGCGATGCGGCTGGCTGCCCGGTCCGAGCGCACGTCGGACGAAATCGAGCGGGCACTCCGCGGCCAAGGGTATTCACCGGGCGCGATCGAAACCGCTGTCGCCGGGGTCGCCCGCGTGAACGGCGTGAGCGACGAACGCGCAGCCATTTCTCATGTGGCCTCCCGGACCGGGCGCCGCGCGAAGAGTTCACGAATGCTCCAGCAGGAACTGCGGCAGCGGGGCGTCGGCGACGAGGTCGCGACGGCTGCGGTGGAAGAAGTCGACGATGACTCGAACGCTATTAAACTTGCCCGCGGGTTGTTGCGACAACGCCACCACACGGACTACGAAACCTTCGCCCGGCGCACATCCGGGTTCCTCTTGCGCCGGGGGTATCGGCACGGGACTGCTCTGAACGCCTGCCGCACCGCGTGGAATGAACGGGACGATGAGGCTACGTAGGCGATTCCTTTGACCCGCCTCCCGCCGGTTGCGTAGCATTCATTGAACACCTGTTCGGTTTTGGGCTTTGGTTTAGGACCCTGGTGTACTCTTACTAATGAATATGACGACGGTCAGTCGAATGGAGCTAACACATGCCGACGATAGCTATTGTCGTCGGCCTGGCGGGACTTCTGGTAGGCGCCGCAGCAGGATTCCTGCTTCGGCGTGCAAACAACGCAACATCGCTGCGAGAAGCAGAGGAGAAGGCTAGCCGGATACTCGTTGAGGCCGAATCGCAACAGAAGGAACTCCTGTTGCAGGCGAAGGAAGAAACACTACAGATGCGGAATTCGCTTGAAAGCGAACTCCGCGAACGCAGAGCCGATGCGGCGCGCATTGAGCAGCGCCTCGAACAGAAGGAAGAGAACCTCGACCGAAAGGCCAACTCACTCGAACAGCGCGAAGAGGAACTGAAGCAGCGCGACGCTGAGATCGCGCGCATCCGTGAAGAAGCACAGGAGTTGCGAGACAGCCAGCTCACGGAGATCCAGCGCATCAGCGGACTCACGCGGGAAGAGGCGAAGTCGCAGCTCATCGCCACCATTGAAGACGAAGTCCGCGAAGAGGGCGGTCGCCGTGTTCGCGAGATGGAAAAGAACGTCGAAGCCACAGCGGGCATGCGCGCACGCAGCATCCTCGCGACGGCCATTCAGCGCTACACTGCCGAGGTAACCGCGGAGAGCACCGTTTCCGTTGTCGCCATACCCAGCGACGAAATGAAGGGCCGAATCATCGGTCGCGAAGGCCGGAACATCCGCGCCATTGAAGCGGCAACGGGAGTTGATGTCATCATCGACGACACCCCGGACGCCATCACGGTCAGCGCCTTCGACCCGGTGCGGCGCGAGATCGCTCGTGTTGCAGTGGCGTCGCTAGTCTCGGACGGGCGCATCCACCCCACGCGCATCGAAGAGGCCGTGAATCGCGCCCGCAAAGAAGTCGAAGCGACCATGCAGGAAGCGGCCGAGGCAGCTGCGGTCGAAGCCGGTGTCCACAACCTGCACCCGGAAGTCCTGAAGGTCTTCGGGCGGTTGCGGTACCGCACCAGCTACGGCCAGAACGTGATGCGGCATTCGATAGAAACCGGCCATATCGCCGCCATGATTGCCGCGGAAATCGGCGCCGATGTCGATATCGCACGCGCTGGCGGCTTTCTCCACGACCTTGGCAAAGCGATCGATCACGAGGTGGAAGGCACGCACGCCATCCTTGGCGCGCAGATTCTGCGCCGCTTCAAAGCCCGGGAAGAGATTGCCCACGCCGTGGAAGCACACCACGAGGAAGTTCCGCCGCGAACGGTGGAAGCGGTGATTGTGATGATGGCTGACGCCATCAGCGGCGGCCGGCCGGGTGCGCGACGGGAGTCTCTTGAGGCCTACATCAAGCGACTCGAAACGTTGGAGCAGATCGCGACGAGCCGCAAGGGCGTGGAGGCTGCGTTCGCCATCCAAGCGGGGCGCGAGCTTCGCATCATCGTGAAGCCGGAAGCTGTGGACGACCTCGAAGCGATGCGCATCGCACGTGACGTGAGCCAGCAAATCGAGGAAACGATGGAATACCCGGGGCAAATCAAGGTCACGGTGGTACGAGAAACTCGCGCGACTGAATTCGCTCGTTAGCCATGCGAGTGCTCTTCCTTGGCGACATTGTGGGCTCGTGCGGTCGCGACGCTGTGGTACGCCAAGTGCCTCAACTCCGCTCTGAGCTCGCGTTGGACTTCGTCATCGTGAACGGCGAAAACGCCGCCGGCGGCCGCGGAACGACGGCGAAGATATGTGACGCGCTTTTCGCCGCCGGGGTGGATGTGGTCAGCGGTGGGAACCACACGTTCCAGCAGCGTGACTTCTATCCCTACCTCGACGAGTCGGCAGCGGCGCTTCGCCCCGCCAACTATCCGCCCGGGGCTCCGGGGCACGGAATCGTTCACCTGGACGGTCTCTCGGTTATCAACCTGATTGGGCGGACCTTTATGGGCTCCGACTACGATGATCCGTTCCGGTGTGTCGACCTGCTGTTGGCGGAGGTTCCCGCCGGGAACGCCGTGTTCGTGGACTTCCACGCGGAAGCGACCAGCGAAAAGCAAGCGCTGGGGTGGTACCTCGACGGGCGTGTCGCCACGGTGGTGGGGACACACACACATGTCGCAACGGCAGATGCCCGGGTCCTGCCAAAGGGCACGGCGTACTGCACGGACGCGGGGATGTGCGGGGCGCGCGATTCTGTGATTGGAGACGACGCCGACGCGGTCGTTTCACGCTTCCTCACGCAGATGCCAACGCGCCTGCCCGCCGCGGAAGGTGCCGCAATGCTCAACGGCGTCGTGGTCGACATCGATTCCGCCACCGGGCTCGCTACTGCGATCCGACGTCATGACGTGTTCGACGTCTGATGGCCATCGGCGACTTCCATCTCCACAGCACTGCCTCGGACGGCGTTCATAGCCCTACCAGGGTGGTCGAAATGGCGTCCGAAGCGGGTGTTCGGACGCTCTGCCTTTCGGACCACGACACAAC
>CAZDZP010000284.1:0-3546 GCA_964509855.1 uncultured Anaerolineaceae bacterium
GGCACGGCACTGGCGGTAATCCACCGTGCCTGGCGAGACGCTCGACTAACGCGCTGTTTCGCGACGGAGACGCGTCCGCTGCTCCAGGGTGCGCGGCTGACAACGTGGGAACTGGAGAAGCTGGGCATCCCAACCACGCTGGTTCCCGACACGGCCGCGGCGGCGCTCATTTCTTCCGGCAGGATCGGGGCAGTGATCACGGGGGCGGACCGCATCGCGGCAAACGGTGACACGGCGAACAAGGTGGGGACCTACGGGCTGGCGACCGTGGCGAACAGGCATGGCATCCCATTCTTCATCGCGGCTCCGTCATCGACGCTCGACCTGACCTGCCCGGACGGTTCGAAAATCCCGATAGAGTTTCGAGCTGGCAACGAGGTCGGAGGGTTCGGCGACCAACGATGGGCGGTGGAGGGAATCGATGCCTACAACCCCGCTTTCGATGTGACCCCGTCGGAGCTGATTGCGGCGATCGTGACGGAAGTGGGTGTTCACCGGGCACCCTACCGGGAGTCGCTGCCGGGGGCGCGGACGGCCCACTAACGAGCGAACGGTTACACTTGGCCCCACGGCCCGCGCGAAAGGTCGAACATTTGGACACGGCACATTGGATCAAGAAATAGCCCTGGCGATCATTGGTGGTTCTGGCTTCTACGAGATGCCCGGGCTTGAAAACGTCGAAGAAATCCGTATCGAAACTCCGTTTGGCGACCCCAGCGACACGTTTCGCCTCGGGACCCTCGAAGGGCGCAAGGTTCTCTTTCTTGCGCGGCACGGCAAGGGACACCGGCTGATGCCCGCGGAAATTCCGCAGCTCGCGAACTTCTGGGCGTTGAAGAAGCTCGGAGTGCGGCGCGTCCTGGGGATCTCGGCGGTAGGGAGCCTGCGCGGCTACATGGCTCCCGGACACATGGTGGTGCCGAACCAGATTATCGATCGCACCCGACGTGACCGCCCGGAGACGTTCTTCGGGAACGGCATTGTCGCGCACATTTCGTTGGCCGAACCGTTCAGCGCTGAACTGCGCGGATTGGTGTGTGACGCGGCGGCCCGTACCGGGACGCTGATGCACCGCAAGGGTACCTACATCGTCATCGACGGCCCGGCATTCGGGACGCGCGCGGAAAGCAACCTCTATCGAACGTGGGGCGCGGACATCGTCGGCATGACCGCATTGCCCGAAGCCAAGCTCGCTCGCGAAGCGGAGATGGACTACGCGTTGTTGACGGCCGCCACGGATTTCGATGCGTGGCATTCCGAAGAAGCGGCTGTGGATGCAGACACGGTCTTCCGTGTACTTGCTGAGAATGTGAAGAACAGCCGGGAATCGGTAACCGAATTGGTGAAGCTGCTCCCCGAAGATGGGTCTGGCGGTGGCAACAAGGCGCTGGACCATGCCCTTGTAACGCAGCCGGAGACAATCCCGGCCGAAGTGCGTGAGCGCCTTGGCCCCATCCTCGAACGGCGGTTAGGAGCCCCGGCGTGACATTGATTGTTTCGGGTTGGGTGGCCATCGACGATGTCGAAACGCCATTCGAAACCAGGAAGAACTTGCTGGGCGGATCGGCTACGGCAGCAGCTCTGGCTGCGGCACATTTCACCGGCGTGCGTCTGTTGGCAGCGGTTGGAGACGACTTCCCGGACGAGTTCCGGGAGACGTTGCGGCAGCCCAAC
Source organism: uncultured Anaerolineaceae bacterium (assembly GCA_964509855.1). Taxonomy (GTDB): domain Bacteria; phylum Chloroflexota; class Dehalococcoidia; order Tepidiformales; family Tepidiformaceae; genus CAZDZP01. The sequence continues at coordinate 1,675 of CAZDZP010000284.1, forward strand.
ATCGATATCGCGGGACTCACGACAGTGCCCGGGACGAAGACCAGCCGCTGGGGCGGCCGCTACCACTACGACCTGAATACGCGCGACACCTTGTTCACGGAACTCGGTGTCAACGAGAACTGGAAGGCGGAGCTTCCGGCCGGGTGGGAGGACAGCACAGCCATCTTCTGCGCAGCCGACCACCCCGTCACGCAGCGCACACTTATCGGCTCTCTTCCGAATTCCCGCGCGTCCATGGTGGACACGATCAAGTTCTACATGGACACGCAGCGGGAAGAGGTACTGCAAACATTCCGCGCCGCCGACTTCGTTGCCATCAACGAAACGGAAGCACGGGAGCTAGCGGGAGTGCCCGGCATCGCACGTGCTACGGCCGAACTTCGGAAGAACGGGACGCGCGGTGTGATTGTGAAGCTCGGGGAGTATGGCGCTGCGTTTCGAAGCGCCGATGATTACTTTGTGGCACCCGGTTTTCCGCTCGAAGAAGTGATCGACCCCACCGGGGCGGGCGACGCTTTCGCTGGCGGATTCATGGGGTATCTGGATTCGGCTCCCGAGATCACCGGTGCGGCAATCCGGCAGGCAATCGTGTACGGTTCTACCATGGCTTCGTTCCAGGTGGAGGGCTTTGGGCCCGAAGCACTGTTGCGACTGACGCGCCCGGATATCGAGCAGCGCTATCGGCAATTCCGTGCGCTGACACACTTTGAGGTGCATGAGTAGGTGGCGGCTCGCGATTTCGGCTGGATCGGTGGCTCCCGCGCCGCAAAGAAGGACTACGTTGTTGAGTCCCTCCGCTCCCGGGACCGCATTCGCGGACTGCTGAAGCCGAACGTGGAATACACCGCCTATGCGCTTGGCCAGCTCGAGCCAGGGCTTTTCGAACGAACCCAGTGGTACCGCGCCTACGGCGACACGGGCACGGCGTTGGTGCTCCACAGCCGGGGCGGACTCGGCGACGCGACGTTCATGCTTGGCGACCCGGACGCGGCGGCAGCAGTGTTGTCCATTTATCCCGGGACAACGACGACCTACGCAACCTGCCAACCGCACCACCTGCAGGCGCTCAACAAGGTCTACCGGATTTCGAATCAGCAGCCGATGATCCGCATGGCTATCCGGCACGACCGCTTCGAGCCCGCTGAGCGTGTGGCAACGGTTCCGCTGCACGGCATCGACATTCGCAGAATCAACTCGCTGTACAGCAGCGAGGGCAACCCTTCGTACTACGTCCCAGAACACATCGACCAGGGTGTCTACCGGGGTGTCGTGGTGGATGGCCGGCTGGTGGCGATCGCGGGGACGCACGTTGTTTCGCACGAGGAACGGGTTGCGGTCGTCGGCAATGTGTTCACGCACCCGGCCTATCGTGGGCGTGGCTATGGAACAGCCGTCACGAGCGCCGTGACGCGCGCACTGCTGACGTTTTGCGACCACGTTGTACTTACCGTCGACCCGAAAAACACCCCCGCTGTTTCGGCGTATGCGAGATTGGGTTACGAAGAAACGTGCCAACTTGTGGAAGCAAGCGCTATACGTCGTGACCCTTCGGGCGTGAGCGCCTTCCTGCGCCGCACACGGGCAAGGCTCCGCGGCAGGCGCTATGGCGGCGCGTTTGTGACAATACGATAAATCCCACCAGCGGAGCCGATCCGGGGCGTACCCCGGCACCCTGGTCCACACGAGTGCCGAGGAGGCCCGCATGACGGTTGAAACAGTTCCCAACGATATTCGCGATGCATCACTGGCTGCCGAAGGGGTGCGCCGTATCGAATGGGCAGCGCGCGAAATGCCGGTGCTCAAGCTCATCGCTGACCGTTTCGAGCGCGACCGGCCCCTGAACGGAATTCGCATGGCGACCTGCCTGCATGT
>CAZDZP010000285.1:0-3525 GCA_964509855.1 uncultured Anaerolineaceae bacterium
CGACAGCCACGTCCTGGCGCCGGGCGACCTACCGGTTGCGGGTGTGTTTGGAGAGGGCGCAGGCGCGCTTGGAGGCATCGAGGTTGGTCCGCGTGAACGGTGCCTCGCTGCGCTGGCACTCCACGCCCGCGGCGCGACCTCCAATGCAAGTGCGCTGTATGTTCGGGAGCCGCACATCACAACACCCAAACCTGCTGTGGGGCGAGGCTGAACGCTTCGTTCGCACGAGTCATTCACGATTTCACTGCACCATGCGTGCCAAAGGAGAAACGAAGATGGAACGAACACTCATCCTGGCGAAGCCCGACGCCATGCAACGGGGACTCGCCGGCGAAGTTCTCAAGCGCTTTGAACAGCGCGGCCTGAAGATCGTTGGGCTGAAGCTGATTCGCATCAGCGAAGCGCTCGCGAAGCAGCACTACGCCGAACACGACGGAAAACCATTCTTCAACGGACTCGTGGATTACATCACCAGCGCGCCGGTAGTGGCCGCGGTTCTCGAGGGGCCGGGCGCCATCGCCATCGTGCGCAAAACGATCGGGTCGACCAACCCCGCCGAAGCGACGCCGGGCAGCATCCGCGCCGACTTCGGGCTGGAACGCGGTCGCAACCTCGTCCACGCCAGCGACAGTCCTGAGAGCTCGGCGCGAGAAATTGGCCTGTTCTTTGCGGACGGCGAAGTGATCGCTTGGGAACGCGATACCGACGCCTGGCTGTACGAATAACCGGTGACTCAACCTTCGACCGGTGACTCGATGACGCTGCGCATCCTCGGCATCAACGGCGGCCTCCGCCCGGAAGGGTCGGCGGCGAGAGCGTTGAAGCTGATCGTTCGCATGCTGGAAAGCGCCGATGCGCACGTCGAAACGTTCGACATTGGAACGCTGCCGCTTTGGGACGGGCGCGAAGAGGAGCAATACCCCGCGGCCGTCGCGGCCTGGCGGGCTGCCTGCGAAGCTGCCGACGGATTCGCCATATCCGTTCCCACTTTCCACGGCGGGATTCCCGGGGCACTGAAGAACGCGCTTGATTTCCTCGACGTGCCCCAGGCGGGCGGAAAGCCCTTCGCACTGATAGGCATCGCCGGGGGCGACGCCGAACCGGGTGTGACCGACACTTCCCGCGCGCTTCGCCACATCGGGGCGACGGCAGCGATTCCCGACGTTGTCATCTCGCGTGCGGCGCAGCACTGGGGTCCCGGCGACGAACCGGTCAACAAAGGAGTCACGATCGCCATCGCGAAGATCGCGGAAGACCTGCTCTCGATATGCCAGTTGCGCGCCGAAGGCCGCCTGCCGCAGCCTTAAGCCATGCGAAAGGACACCCGCCCGATGGACAGCACTCCAGCAATCGGACACCGGTTCTGCCCGGCTTGCGGGTTGCCGCTTGTGTTCTCGGCGCGCTCGGGGCGGGACTATCCCTTCTGCAGCGGCTGCGGATTCGTACGCTATCGAAACCCCATAGCGGGCGTTGCGGTAATCGTTCGGGACGAGCAAGGTCGCGTGTTACTGGGGCAGCGTGATCGCAGCGAATACGCCGGCCTCTGGTGCATCCCATGCGGTTATGTGGAATGGGACGAGAGCATCCGCGAGGCCGCCGTCCGCGAATTCGAAGAGGAGACCGGCCTCGAGGTACGCCTCACCGGGCTCGTCGCGGTCCATTCGAATTTCCACAACGCCAAGCAGCACACCGTCGGCACCTGGTACTCCGGCGAAGTCGTTGGCGGGCACCTGCACCCCAAGGACGGCGAGTTCCGTACACTCGCCTACCACGACCCGGCCGAGCCGCCGCCCCTGGCGTTCCCTACGGATGCGATAGTCCTGGGAGACCTCGCCGCCGGCAAAACGATGAGCTTCGAATGACGACCGCCGAAACCCCGGCGGAACTGCGGGACCTCGCTGTCGCGATCGCAGAGTCCGCCGGGCTTCTCCTGCGGCAAGCGGTGGACCAGGTGCGGCTCGACGTCGGCACCAAATCGTCCACGACGGACATGGTTACCGAAGTCGACCGCGCTGCTGAGCAGCTCATAGTCGGGCGGATTCTCGAAGCCCGGCCGAACGACAGCATTCTCGGCGAAGAGGGTGGCTCCCACACCGGGAATTCGAGTGTGCGCTGGATCGTCGACCCACTCGACGGCACGACGAACTTCATCTACCGCATCCCGGCGTTCGCGGTATCGATTGCGGTCGAGCGAGACGGCGTTGTGGTGGCGGGCGCGGTCCACGATGCACCACACAACGCAACGTTCGCGGCTGCGATGGGCGAGGGCGCGACGCTGTCGGGGATTCCGATTGGCGTTTCGAACGAGACCAGCCTGGCGCGGGCGCTGGTCGGGACGGGGTTTGGCTACGACCCCGAAGTGCGGAAGGAGCAGGGAACGCTGGTCGCTGCCCTCCTCCCGCAGGTCCGCGACATCCGGCGAGCCGGCTCGGCGGCACTGGACCTCTGCTCGGTCGCCTGCGGGAGATTAGATACCTACTTCGAACGCGGACTCCAACCGTGGGACCGGGCCGCCGGAGAACTCATCGTGGCCGAGGCCGGTGGGCGGCACGGCTACGTCGACCTTGGCGGTACCGAACCAGCCGTGGTCGCGGCGAACCCGGCGCTATTCGATGAGTTCGTCACCCTCCTCACCGCTTCCCATGCGCCGAGCAACGGCTAGCGGAACCAGCGCGGCGTCGGCCAATACCGGAACGCGACGCGGCCTACGACTTCCGACGGGTCGACCCACCCGAAGGTGCGGCTATCGGTGCTACCCGAATCGTTGTCTCCCTGCACCCACAGGCCGAGCTCGTAGTCGGTGCGTATGACGCGCTTGAGGATCTGGCGGGTTGGGACGCGGGGGTCCGGGACAACGACAATGTCGCCCTCGTGTGGGGCGTGCGAGTGGTAGGCGAAGCGGTCCACCGCGACGTAGTCCCCGTGGCGAAGGGATGGCGACATGCTACTCCCAGCGACTTCGTAGCGAAGCATGCGGCGCCGCAGGAACACGGCCCACGTCGCAACGGGGATGGAAACGACGAAGGCGGCACGCAAGAGCGTACCGCCTATCGCAAGTGGCATTACTGGCCGCGGTCTAAGGATTCGCGCGGTAGAAGGGCACGTCGGTACGGCCCTTCGTCTCCCAGAAGATGTTGTGGATCTCCTCGATGGCGGCCAGGAGGGCTTCGCCGTTGGCCGGGTCCTGTTCGGTCTTGTTCTTCGAACCGAGCTTGGCGGCCTTCCAGAAGGTGTCGTGCAGGTTCGGGTACTTCTCAAGATGCTCCGGCTTGAAGTAGTCGTGCCAGAGGATGTTGAGTTCGTTCTTCGCGAGCTCGGCCTGTTCTTCCTTAATGGCGATGAACCGGGTGCGCGTGTTCACGGTTGCGATGTCGGTGGCGTCGCCGAGCGCGGCGATCTTCTTCTCCATCGACAGGACCGCTTCCGCGGCGATGCGGGCGGAGGCCGGGTCGTAGACGCCGCAAGGGCCATCGCAGTGCGCGAAAGCGGTGTTTGTTGGGCGAAGGAATGAGAAAAGCTTCAAAT
>CAZDZP010000286.1:0-3517 GCA_964509855.1 uncultured Anaerolineaceae bacterium
AGGCGGCCGCGCACCTCTCCAAGTTCGCGATAGCTGGGGCGGAAGTCGTGGCCCCACTGGGAAATGCAGTGGGCTTCGTCGATTGCGAGGAGGCGCACATCGGCGGCGCGGACGGCGGAGACGAAGGCGCCATCGGCGAAGCGTTCGGGGGCGACGTAGAGCAGCTTGATTTCGCCCATTGCGGCGGCGCGGACGTTGCGCATCTGGTCGTCGCGGGACATGGAGGAGTTGACGGCCGCGGCGGCGACGCCCGCCTGCTGGAGCGCATCGACCTGGTCCTTCATGAGTGCGAGCAGCGGCGACACGACCAGGGTGAGTCCTTCGGAAACGAGCGCCGGGACCTGGAAGCAGATGCTCTTGCCGCCGCCGGTGGGCATGACGGCGAGGGTGTCGCGGCCCGCCAGCACGGCGGTGATAACGTCTTCCTGGCCGGGGCGGAATTCTCCGTAGCCGAAGACGTCGCGCAGGGCCTTTTTGGCAGCCTGCATCGCGATGGCGGGGTCGGGGGAAAGGGCGGTGTTCGAAGATGTCACGGGAGGCGAACTTTAGAACATTTGAGCGAAGCGCGCCAACGGGCGGTCTGGACGTGGGCTGCCTTCGAGCCCACCGCGAGGCCGTTGCAATGCGGACACGCCGGTGAAACAGCCCTGACGTAGCTTCGCCAGAAACGCATCGAGGTAGCACGCGCTACACACAGGCCCACGGAGGATTTACGTGACCACTGCTGAAAGCACCAAAGCCATCTACGAACGCAGCGTCGCGGACATGGTCGCGGCAATCGCGAGCGGCGAACTGAGCGTCCTGGAAATGAACGAGGCATTCATCGCACGCACGGACGCGCTGGAGCCGAAGGTGAAGGCATACGCCTACCTGGACCGCGATGGCTGGCTGGCGGCCGCGAAGGAACTCGACGCGGAGGCGAAAGCGGGGAAGCTGCGCGGGCCGCTGCACGGGGTTCCCGTGGCCATCAAGGACCAGTTCCTCGTCGGAGGCATGCCGAACACGATCGGGGAATCGTGGGGCGTCACGACCATCCCCGCGGAGGACTCGACACCGGTGGCGCGGCTGCGGGCGGCCGGGGCGATCATCACGGGGACGACGTACATGCCGGACCGCAACGGCGACCCGCCAAGCTGCAACCCGTGGAACCTGGCGCATACGCCGGGCGGTTCGAGCTCCGGTTCGTCGGCTGCGGTGGGCGGCGGCATGGTGCCGCTGGCGCTGGGGGAATCGACCGGCGGGTCCGGGATTCGGCCGCCGTCATTCTGTGGCGTGGAGGCGCTGAAGCCGACCTATGGCCGCGTGAGCCGCAAGGGTCTGTACGTCATCAGCTGGGCGCTCGACAACCCGACGATCATCGGGCGGTCGATGCAAGACATCGCGATCACCTACAACGCGATCGCGGGGTACGACGAACTCGACCCGACCAGCCGTCCCGATGCCTTCGACGGCGTGGATACGGGCATGGCGAACCTGGCGCCCCCGAAGATCGGGTTCGTGCGCAACTTCTTCATGGAGAAGTGCGAGGACGTGATGCAGGAGGCAATGGAGGCTGCGGCCAAGAAGCTGGCAGCGGCGGGGGCAGAGGTCGTCGACGTGATGCTGCCCGAAGGCTGGGATGCGGTTTGGCCGGCGTGGAAGCTGGTGTGTTCTCCGGAACGGACCACCTTCCATTCGACGCACACGGCGGCGCTGCTCGCGGACGGCGTGGATGTGAAGCCCGACCCGGACGCGTTCATCCCGGCGACGTACTACCTGCACGCGCAACGGGTGCGCCGCTGGCTGATGGAAGGCGCGCGCGGCATGTTCGGGGACGTGGACTTCCTGTACACCCCGGCATCGCTTGGGCCGGCTCCGCTGGGACACGGCGGCGGCGACAATTCGATGAACAGCCCGTGGGCCACGGTGGGCATGCCGACGATCACGTTCAACATCGGGTTGGCGCCGAACGGGCTCCCGGTGGGGGCACAGCTGACGGCCACGCACCTTGCGGAGGAGCCGCTGTTGCGCGCCGGGGCATGGTGCGATGGGGTGATGGGCATCCAGCCGATACCGGACGCGGCACTGGCGTAGAACGGGGTGATCCGCGTGATGCACGCATAGCGGCGTTAGGCAATGCCTATCGTTTCGGGGTTGAAAGGCGGGTTCCGCCTTACACCCCGATAACCGTTGCTGTGTTAGCGTTAAGCGTGCGGGGGAGTTGCGCCTCCACATGATGACGGAGGCCGACCCCAATGAGTGCTGCTGCGCGCACCTCCAATAACGAATACGCCCAACTGAAGCAGATCATCAAAAGCGAGGGTCTGCTCGAACCTTCCCACACTTACTACATCTTCAAGACCGTCGTGGCGTTTGGCACCATTGCCGCGTCCGTGTTCCTTACCATCTGGCTTTCCAACCCGATCTGGATCCTGACCTCGGCTGTGTTCATGGGCTTCGCGTCCACGCAGACGGCGCTGCTCGCGCACGACGTGGGACACCGGCAGTCTTACCGGGGCAGGCGGCTCAATACCATCGGGCGCGTGCTCTTCGGGAACATTCTGCTGTGCGTGAGCCACACGTGGTGGAACGACAAGCACAACCAGCACCACGCGACACCGAACCACATCGACGACGACCCGGACATCCGCATCCCCTTCGTTGTAATCTCGCCCGAACAGATCGCGAAGCGGCCGCGCCTGCTGCGCCCGCTGCTCACCATCCAGGGGTTCCTCTTCCCGCTCATGCTGCCACTGCAGTCGCTGAGCATGCGCATCACCAGCGTGCAGCACCTTCGCCGCGGCGAAAGCAAGCGCCCAATGATGGAAGCCGCGTTCATGGCGCTCCACGTGGTGCTTTACGGCGCCATCCTCTGGACCTTCGGCAGCATCTGGATTGCGATCGCGTTTGTGATCATCCACCAGGCGTCGTTCAGCCTTTACAACAGCACGGTGTTTGCTTCGAACCACAAGGGCATGGCGCTCATCCGCGCCGACCAGCGCCTTGGCTTCTTCCGCGAGCAGGTGCTGACTTCGCGCAACATCCGCAAGGGGCCGATTGTCGACTTCCTCTACGGCGGGCTGAACTACCAGGTGGAGCACCACCTGTTCCCGACGATGCCGCGCAACAACCTTTCGAAGTCGCAGCCCATCATTCGCAAGTTCTGCGAAGAGCAGGGCGTGGCCTTCCACGTGACGGGCGTGATCCAGTGCTACCGGGAGATCTTCGACAACTTCCAGCGCGTTGGTTCGGCACAGGAGCCGACAATGCCATCGCCAGTTCGGGAGCCGGTGCGCGCGGAGAGCTAACAGCACTTCGCCTTCCATTGCCGCACGACAAAGCGGCGCATGCTCACCCCATGCGCCGCTTTGTTCTATCCTTCCCCAATGGATTTCGAACTCTCCGAAGAAAACCGTCTGATTGAGGACACAGCCCGCCGACTCGCGAAGGACATCATTGCTCCGCGCGCGAAGGAACTCGACGAAACCGGGGAGTACCCCCACGACTATTTCGAGGCGTTCAAGAACGCCGGCATGCT
>CAZDZP010000287.1:0-3455 GCA_964509855.1 uncultured Anaerolineaceae bacterium
TTCTGGGAGGACATCGGCGGCGACCGGGACGCGAAGGCGCGAATCAACCAGTGGATCGAGTCCACCGGGCGGCAGGACCTCCAGCAAGAGGCGACCGCGCAGCAGGCGGAGCGCGGCAACGAGGGCGCGCAGCGGGCGCTGGAGTCGGCTGCGGTCGTCGAGGAGTTCCAGAGCAAGCAGTTGGCCAGCGATGAGAGGCTCGCCGCCGACCCGACATTTGCCACACAGTGGCGCAGGGATCGCCAGTTGCGCCAGGCGGAACTACGAGGCGCCCGTAACCAGATTTACGCCGACATCGAGCCGGGCGAAGAGAAGGATGCAGTCGACCGCTACTACCGCATCATCAACCAGTCGCAACTTGCAGACGGAACGATTGACTGGGACAGGGTGGATGTGGAGATGTCGAAACTTCAAGACGAAGACCTCGCCTTCATCGACAAGTGGACGGGGCTTGGGGGCACAGAGACCGAGAAGGAGTATCGCGAGCAGATGAAGGTCGTCGCGGACTCAGGGTACTGGGACGTGCGCGACCGGGTTGCCTCGGACTTCGCGTACCAGGCTGGCATTCCCGGCATTACTACCCAGCGCGAGCTTGAGAACCATTTCCGTCGACAGATTGAGCAGTCGTATGCAGGGCAGGACCTTTCACTGCCGTCGACTCAGGGGAAAATTGAACTGCGACTCACCGCAAGAATGCGGCCCTTCACGGAACGCAAGACCGCTGAGATGCGGAGGTTCTCAAGGGAGCGCCCCGACGTGGTCGAGATAACGAACAGGTGGGGCATGAACCCGTTGAGCAGAGCCGAGATCGCCATTCTTGCAGAGGAAGGTCGATAACGTAGTACACTGACGGAAATTAGGAGGTCGCATGGACGACACTGCTGTCATTGAGCGAGACACCGCTTCGGAGGTCGAAGAGGCACAGCCTGAGTTCCAGCCTGAAATTGCCGCTCCGCCCCTCGAACCGGAAACGGACGTTCAAGAAGAGACACCAGAAACGGAATCCGCTGTCGGCGACGAGCCGACTGCGGAGGGGGATGCTCCCCCAACCGACCCCGCTGACGCGGAGCCGGACGACGACCTCCTGAAAGACCCGCGCGTCACTGAGTTGCTGGAGAAGCGGCTCAAGGGCGAACTCGCCAAGAAGGACGAGTCCTTCCGGCGACAGCGGGAAGCGGAGCAAAAGCAGGCCGAGGAAGCGGCGCAGGCCAATCTGTTCGCGCAACAGAGGAACCAGGCGGCGCAGTGGCGGCAACAGCAGGCGGCGCAGACGCTCGGTCAACTGACCCAGTTCATCGCCAAGCAGGTCGAAGAGGGCAAGGACCTTGAGAAGGAAGTGTGGCCGCAGGTGTGGCAGTCCTTCTCGGGAATGGCCCAGTTCATCGACCGGGCGGCGGTGATTGAGTCACTGAGGCCAGCGGAGAACGCGCTTGCTGAGATTCTCCAGACCGAGTTCTCGGGCTACACCCCGACGAACGAGGCGCAGGGCGGGTACTGGTCTTCGTATGCGAAGCAGGACCTCCCGGGGATGATGAAGGCCGTTGCCAAGATCGCCGCCGACGCGGCGGTCGTCCGTGAGAGGCCGAAGCTCCGCAAAGAGATCGAGGCGGAACTCAAGGCTGCCGCCAAGACGAACGAACTCCGGGAGACTGATGCCAAGCGCAAGGCGCAACCCCGGCCGACATCCGTGAATGGCACCGCACCGCCGACCGACGAGGCGTCGCTGCGAGCCATCATCGAAAACCCGGAGACTACGGAGGCCGCCCGCAAGGAGGCCCACCGGAAGCTCTACCCGTTCTTGTATGACTAGGAGATAACCAATGGCCGCAGGCTGGAACACTGGTGACTCCTTCACCGACGCCCACGTCAAGAACTTCATGATCGACCAGGCCCGCGCAGAGCGGGACACCGGGGCGGTGATGACGCGCGTCGTTGACAGGCAGACACTCACCAACAACCAGGGCTACTCGTGGGAGGAGTCCGTGGTTTTGCGCTTCGATGAGCCGCAAGGCATCACCGAGCAGACTATCCTCAACGACTTCCGTCGCTACGAGACCGATCAGATCAGCATCACCCCGACCCAGGTCGGCATGGCGGTGCTGTGGACTGACCGCTCGAAAAAGCGACTCAATTCCAAGGTTCTCGCGCAGACGACCGTGCAGGTCCAGAAGGCATTCGAGAAGAAGAAGGACAAGGACCTCATCGACCTCTTCGCTCTTTTCGCCGCTGGCGGCGCGGGCGCGGGCAACACCCTCACCCAGGGCCACATCGGCGCGGCGGCTGCTCTCAACAGCACCGGTCGCCTCGACGAGCCGTGGGACGGGCCGCAGGCGACTGTGATCCACCCGTATCAGCTCCACGACCTTGAGAGCGAGCTGCTCACTGGCCTCACCCTTTCGCCAATCCCGAACGGTTTGACCGAGTCGACCTACAAGATGGGCTACAAGGGCATGGTGCGCGACACCGAGGTCTTCGTCAGCCAGAACATCGAGCGTGACACCGCCGACGACGCGACCGGGGCAACCTTCGCGCGCGGCAACGGCGGCGCTATCGTTTACGTCCAGGGCATGTCGCCCTCAGTGGAATCGAAGCGCGCCCCTGAGAAGGGTGGCGGCGCCGAAGAGACCTATCATTACGACGACTACGGGCAGGGTGTACGGCAGGTTGACTGGGGAACCAGGATCATCTCCGACATCACGAACCCGACGAGCTAAAGGAGCAGACCGATGGCACAAGGCTCAAACGGAATCATCTGCGCCTACACCGACCTGACCGGCGACGAAAGTCCCGTAGCCCTGACGACCGCTGGCTTCCGCACCCTCTCGGGCGGCTGGATGCTCATCGGCGACGGGCTCGCGGAGATCGACTCTGGCCTTGTTGGGCAGGCCGCAGACAACGGCGTGGCACGACTCACGACCACGAACGAAGCGGACCACGCGGCGTACCTCGCGACCGGGGTCAACTATCGCCCGTCCACCAACGGCACCCTGTTCCTTGAGGCTCGCGTCGCCCTCCCCGCGCTCACCGCGCGGCGGGTTTTCGTGGGCATCTCGGACGGGGCGGCTGCCGCCGAGACCAACATCCTCACCGGCTCGGGGGCCACTCTGACGAAGACGAAGTCCGACTATGCCGGGTTCTTCTTCGACTCGGGGTTGACCTCGGGCGCATGGCACGCCGTCTACAACGGCGGCTCGACGACCGGTCCGACCGTCTCGGGCGAAGTGGTGACCAGCATCTCGCCGGTTGCCGCAGCCTTCAACATTCTTCGGCTTGAGGTCTACCCGGGTGGCCGGGTGCGCTTCACCATCGACGGTGAGCAGGTCTCCGAAGTTGAGGGGGCAGTGCTCCCAACGGTTCGGCAGGCAGCCCTCGTCGGTGTGGCAGCCACGACCACGACGATCGCCACGCTGGATGTGGACTGCGCCGAGGTCAACTACCACCGGAACTGGAGCTAA
>CAZDZP010000288.1:0-3450 GCA_964509855.1 uncultured Anaerolineaceae bacterium
CGTCGTCGTCCTGCGCCATGTGGATGGCGGTTTCGATTTCGGCCCACGAACCCCAGGAGAGGGCGTTCAGTTTCTCGGGCTTGTTGAGGGTGAGGCGAGCGATGCCGTCTTCAACGGCGTAGGTGATGTCGCGAAAAGCCATGGCGGACTCCGGTGGAAGCGCAGGTATTGCGCCTTAGCCTACGGAACCGGGGTCGCCTGCAAAAGCGTCTCCGGGAGTGGCGCGGGCGCGCGCCGGGGCCCGGCCCTTGGATGTGGTTCGGGATGTGTTTGGAATGGCAGAGCGAGTGGCACGCGACTCGAACCGCACCGCCCGGTGCTCGAACCGGGTAAGCACATGCTCGGAGACGAGCCTGGCAACGAGCTTCCCACGGCTGTTGATGCCCGTCTTTGTGAATATCACCTTGAGGTGGTCGCGGACGGTGTGACTGGATATCCCGAGTTCGGCGGCGATCTCCTTGGTGGCAAGGCCGCGGCACAACGCGAGGACCACGTCGGTTTCGCGATCGGAAAGGCCGTAGGAAGCGAGAAGGATGGACACGAGATCGCCGGCCGTGGCCGGATCGATTGTCACCGCGACAAGCCCGGAGGGACTATCCATAGGGGTAACGTGCAACCGTACCCAGCGGCCACTGCTGCCGCGCAGGCGAGTGCTCAGCCTCGTTGTCGCGCGGCTTGTGCGGGCGCGCGCAGCGGCCACGAGTATAGTGCCGGGAACTGCCCCGTCGACGGGGATTCGGAGATCTTCCAACACCGGGACGGCCCCCTCCGAGGTGGAGACCACTTGGTTCTGCGCATCGAGGAGGATGACGATCGGCCCCTGTTCTGCCGACGAATCCGGCGCGGCAAGCGCCTGGCGAAGCACGGAGACGGCCGGCGCCAGCAGATCGCGTACGTCATTCGCTTCGGTAGGCGAGAACAGGTGATCGATTCGGACAAAGGCGCCGATTGCGAGGCATGTTGAACCCGAAACAAAGGCGACTCGCAATTCGTCGGCAGCGCCAAAGCCGGCGTACAGCTTTTGGTAGCGTGGACTCCGTTCCACCTCGCCGTCAGTAGCATCCGCAAGCGTGGCGATGGGTTCGACTCGCTTCGCGAGGTCGCTGAACTTGTTGAAGTCCGGGTCGAGGAGTTCGTTATCCCAGAATGGCTCGTATGCACTGGGGCCAAAGCCGGTCACAACCCCGCCCGCTGGCAGTTGCGTGTCGGGGTCGGTCGACATCAGAACGCCGGCATCGTACGGGGCGACCAGGTCGATGGCGCGGGCGACTACCTCGCATGCTGCTTCGCCCGTGAGCGGCTCTCGGGTGGCGGCAACCAACTCGTCGCGGGCGATGGAGAACGACCCGGTCCGCATCGCGCGCACCTTACAGGAGGCCGACTCGCAAATCGACATCCCTCAAATGAGGGGGGTCGTACCACGAAGATGGGATACCCGGACCCGGGCATGGGCTGCTACCGTCCCGCCCATGAGTACTCAATCACCAATTCTTGTCGCACGCAACGAAGGGGAGCACTTCCACTTCCTCAATCACCTTTACACCGCGAAGGTTTCGTCAGAGCAATCGAACGGCACACTGACGGTCATGGAGTTCCTCGCGCCGCGCGACTTTGGGCCGCCGCTGCACAGCCATGACCTCGAGGACGAGATGTTCTACATCATCGAGGGCCGGATGTGGTTCTCGAGCGGCGATGTGGAGGGGGAGTATGAAACGGGCGCCACGGTGTGGCTGCCTCGCGAACGGCCGCACACGTTCCAGGTGCGGTCGGACACGGCACGCGTGCTGCAGATAACGACGCCCGCGCAATTCGAGAAGTTCGTTGCTACGCTCGGCAAACGAGTGGACGAACCTGTGCTCCCCGAACCCGAGGAGATTGATGGTGCGAAGGTGGCGGAGGTCTGTGCGCAGTTCAACATCCAGGTCCTTGGGCCACCGCCTGCCCCACACGCGTAGCCGTTGCCGCTTCACCGGGCTCGCGCGCCAATGCGTCTCCTCAAATGGCCGGGCATGGTACCGTTCGGCCACTGAACCGAGGAGATAGCGATGAAAGTACTGGTGATGGGCGGCACGCGATTCAACGGGCTCGCGCTCGTGCAGGAGCTCTACAAGCACGGCCACGAGGTCACGATCCTGAACCGGGGCGTGACGGAAGCGCCCGTGCCGAAAGGCGTCCGCCGCCTGACCGCGGACCGCAACGACTCCGCTGCCCTTGCTGCCGCGCTCGGCGACGAAGAGTGGGACTGCGTGCAGGACATCAGCGGCTACAACATCGAGCAGGTGCGCAACCTGGTGGAGTTGGTGAAGAACCGCACCGGCCACTACATCTTCGCGAGCTCAACGGTGTCGTATGCGGCAAACCGCATCCTGCCCATCCGCGAGACCTCGCCGGTGGACGACACGCCGCGCCAGAACGAATACGCGCGCAATAAGCTGGAGTGCGAACGGTACCTGTTCGGGCTGTATCGCAGCGAGCGATTCCCCGCGACGAGCGTGCCGTTTTCGATGGTCTTCGGGCCGAACAACATCATCCCCGACCGCGAGCAGCGGATGTTCCAGCGCATGCTGCTGGGACGGACAATCATGGTACCCGGCGATGGGACGACCGTCGGCATGGTCGGTCACGTCGACGACGAAGCACGCGCGCTGCGCATGATGATGGGCCAGCCCAACACCTTCGGGAAGCGCTACAACCTGACCGGCAAGGACGCGTATACGGACGATGGCTACGTTGACACCTTCGCCGCGGTCGTCGGCGTGGACCCGAAGCGCGTGTACGTGCCCGCACCGGTAATGGACGAACTGTGGAAGGGCGACCCCGCTACGGTCGGCCGCGCATCGCAGCTCGTACAAAAGCTGGCGCCGCACATTCACCAGTGGAACGCGAGCGTGTTCTTCAGCGTGGACCGGCTGTGCCAGGACATCGGCTGGGAGCCGGAGTACAGCTTCCGCGCCTCGGTGGAGCAGACCTACGAGTGGTACCGCCGCGAGGGTCTCGACAAGACGCGCGAGTTTGACTTCGCCTTCGAAGACTCCCTGCTCGCGCGATTGAACGGCTAGCCCGGAGCGGTGTAGCCGAGCGCCGCTGGCAGGTCGCGGATGTCGTGGATGACGGCGTCGGGTTCGGAGTGGGCGACCTCTGCTCCGTGGAAACCGAAGGTCACGCCAACGGTGAAGGCGCCGATGGCTTTGCCGGCGTGCACATCGTTGTGGGTGTCGCCGACCATGGCGAGGCTGCCCGGCGCTGGTTCGACCGCCATGCGTTCGAGCGCGAGGAGCAGCGGCGCCGGGTCGGGCTTGAGCACGGCGGTGTCCTCCGCGGAGATGACGGCTTCGAAGTAGGCGTCGATGCCGGCCAACTCGAGCGTGGCAAACGACGAGCGGCGCGAACGGCTGGTGACGGCGGCCATGCGCACACCTTCGGAGCCCAACAGTTCCAACGTCTCGGCGG
>CAZDZP010000289.1:0-3441 GCA_964509855.1 uncultured Anaerolineaceae bacterium
CCCGCGGCGGCATCCGAGGATTCGTACTCGAACGCCAACTCAACACCGTCGAAGCTGCGCGCTTCATGGCCATGACCTCAGTGGTGGCAGCCGATTCGATGATTACCTGCTTCGAGGCCAAATACCACTACGGCTTCTGGCGGCCGATCACCGCGATTCGCGCTGGGGGTTCGGATGGTAACCCCCGCACGAAAGGCGACATCGACTGGACGCCGTTGATCCCCACGCCGAATCACCCCGAATACCCGAGCGCCCATTCGTGTGTGACGCCGGCAACGGCGCGGGTTATCGCCCGTTACCTTGGCACGTCGCAAATCGACTACACGATCCCCAGTCTCACCGGCCTCGGTGATCGCCACTTCCCGCACATGCGAGACCTGATTGTCGAAATTGGCAACGCCCGCATTTGGGGCGGCATTCACTTCCGTGACGCCGTCCGGGACGGCACGTGGATCGCCACTCGGGTGACGAACCACATCCTCGCCCAGCACTTCCGCCCGGCACGGTAGGGCTCCGTTACACCGACTCCGCTTCGCACAGCGGCGAGCAAACACTCGCCGCTGTGCCATTCACTTCGCCCGGTTCGGCGCGGCCGGGAGCGTTTCCTCCCCGCCCGTGGCGGCGACGTGCGCTTCCCAGTAGTGGTTCGTTTTGGCGACGACGGTGATGACACTTTTGATCTGATCCTTAAGCGCGAAGTCGGCGCTGGCGGGGACGAGGAGCCGTTCCCCTTCGCAGCGGGCGTCCACGTTTTCCATGATGATGCACGCCGCCAGCCACGCCGCCATCCGCTTCGAGTGGCAGCTCACCGCCAGCCAGCCAGGCTCAGCGGGTTCGCTGAAGAGTCCCGTCGTTTCGTAGATACCCCGGCGGATTTCGAGCACCGCATCGGAGCCGCCGAAACTGTCCGGGACTTCAATCGGCGCCTGGAGCGCGGTCGCTTCGCTGCGGTGCGGCGGCCCGCCATAGAGAGCGAGTTCGCAGAAGTTGGTCCACATCGCCGACCAGTCGGGGCGGCCATCCTCGCGGTACACAAACTCGGCGGAACTCATCGGCGCATTGATTGGGGCGGCGGGTTCGGTCGGCTCCACCTCATCCAGTTCCCACTCGAAGGCGCTTGCCTCAAGGTTGCCGCGCAATTCGACAAGTCCGGCGGCAGGTCCGAGGAAGAGGTCCACGGTTTCGCCCGTGAATCCGGCGAAGCCAGCCGCTACACCCCGCCAGTCGGTCACCAACTCTTCGGGAAGCTCCCGGTCCACCAACACGATAACTTTGGCCATGCTGACCATTCTGCAAACGTTTGCATTTGCGTACAATGAACATCACCACCGATGGTGCACGGAGCCCATGCCGCTTTACGACTACTCTTGCCCCAGCTGCAAACTCGACTTCGAGGTCTCGCGTTCCTTCAAGGAGGCGGACCTCCCGGTTTCCTGTCCGATGTGCAGCGCCGAGGCGAAGCGGCAGTTGTCTCTCCCGATGGCCACCTTCACCCGCGGCGCCGCCGCAGAGGGCCTGCGACAAGGGCCACAGTTCGCCCCCTCAAAGTGGTCGCACCACGGTCATAGCCACGGCTCGGGGACAGGGACGCACTCCCACTAGCGCGGCGGCGTTAACCCCGGGTAAAGATGTCGCAAACGCGATGGATTTGCAACGGCGATAGGACGCCACGGCACTGACGCTAAGCGCGCGGAGGAGCACGATCGCGTGCGCGAGGTGATGCCGCATGGCGGTCTCCCAATCCGGGTCGCTGCAGTTTTCCATGAACGAAGCCGCACGCCGCATCATGCGGAAGCTGCCGCTTCTTCCGTTGGAGTTCGCGTGCGCGCTCGCCATCTATGCGCTCTACGTGGTGGGGCGTGGCCTCCCGCCCGAACGAATCGCAAAGTCCACGGTCAACGCCGTCCTCATCATCGATATGGAAAAGGCGCTCGGCATTTTTTGGGAGCCGGCGTGGCAGGAATGGGCACTCCAACATGACCGCCTGATCACTGCGGCGAACTTCACCTATCTGCAGCTCCACCTGCCACTCGTTTTCGTGGCCTCGGCGATCTTCTTCCTCACCGATATTCGCAAGCAACGCGTGCTTCGCAATGCCATGCTGCTTTCCGGCTTCCTCGCCATGTGCTTCTACTGGTTCGCGCCGGTGACGCCGCCGCGACTGCTCCCGGCAGGGCTCGACCACGGAATGATCGATACCATCGGTGCCAACCGCACCAAGCCGGGTGGGCTGGGCAACAACTACGCCGCGATTCCCTCGTACCACTTCGGCTGGATTCTGCTCGTGGTGTACGGAGCCTGGTGGTGTTACCGCGCCTGGTTCATACGCGCCGGTTCGGTGGTGTTCATTGCGTGGATGACCTACTGCATCGTCATCACCGGCAACCACTACTTCTTCGACATGCTGCTCGGCGGGATGATGGTCACGCTGGCGTTCATGCTCACGCTGCGCTGGGAGCGCGCGACAGAACGCTACCCGGAGCTCACGAAGTACTTCTATAAGAGGGGCGACTTCCGCCTGCCGTTCTAGGGGACGCGAATTCTCGCCCCCTCGTTGCGACGGTGGCATCGCGACGCCTTTCCCCGGCACAATGCGCCATGCTCTTCGCGAAGCCTCCGATGTTGAAAAGCGGCGACCGCATCGCCGCCGTGTCGCTTTCCTGGGGCGGCGCCGGGCTCTATCCGCACCGCTACGAAGCGGGCAAGCGCCATCTCGAAGCGGAGTTCGGTGTGGAAGTCGTGCCTACCAGCAACGCCATGCGCGACCCCGAGTGGCTGGCGCGCAATCCCCGCGCCCGCGCCGAAGACCTGCACGAGGCACTGCTGGACCCAACGGTTGCCGGCGTGTTCTCCATGATTGGCGGCGACGATTCGATTCGCCTCCTCCCTTACCTCGACCTGGAGCTCATGCGAGCCAACCCGAAAGTGTTCATGGGCTTTTCCGATACGACCGTGTCGCACTTCGCTTTTTTCGCCGCCGGGGTGACATCGTTCTACGGGCCGGCGATGCTCGCGGGCTTCGCCGAAAACGGTGGAATGTTTCCCTACATGGTCGACTCCGTACGGCGAACGCTCTTCGCCAGCGACCCGCCCGGGATGATCGAACCCAACACGGCTGGTTGGACCGTCGAATTCCTTGATTGGGCCGAGCCCGCCCTGCAGAGCCAGCGCCGCAAGCTGCGCCCTTCGGAGCCATGGCGCTGGCTGCAGGGAGAGGGCGCCGTCGAGGGGCCGCTCATCGGCGGTTGCCTCGAAGTGCTCGACTGGCTACGCGGCACAGAGGTCTTTCCATCCCGGGAGCAATGGGAAGGCGCCGCCGTCTTTCTTGAAACGTCGGAAGAAGCGCCATCCCCGGAAGCGGTGACGCGCATGCTGCGCGCGCTCGCCGCCGCGGGAGCGTTGGACCGGGCGGCCGCGCTGCTCTTCGGGCGGCCCGGCGGC
>CAZDZP010000290.1:0-3391 GCA_964509855.1 uncultured Anaerolineaceae bacterium
CGTTCTCCCTGTCGCGGAATGCCAATGGGAAGGACCAGCCGGTCCTGCTCTTCATTACCACGACACCGCAGCGCGAAGAGCTCGTCTGGCGTGTCGCAGCGGCCACGCTCGGCGAGACCAACACCCAGCTCCTGACCACAACCGCATCACTCCTCGAACGGCTCGGTCCGTTCGCAGCAATCTGGCGCAGCCTCACGGCGAGCCACCGCACTCGATGGCCAGCGCAAGCTGGTATCGGCAACACACATTCTGGAGGAACACCATGAACGACCATCTCAACGAACGCCAGGACGGCGTCGCGACCCTGGACCTGCTCACCGTGCCCGAGGCCGCGAAACTGCTTCGCATTTCCCGCAACCTCGCCTATGAACTCGTCGCTCGAGATGAGCTACCTGCGGTTCGACTTGGGCGCGTGATCCGGATCCCCCGATATTCGCTTGACGAATGGATCGCCTCCCAGGCGGCCCAACGCGTCCGGCCCGGGACGCTATCCTCGCCCCATGGATAGCCGTCGCCCTACAGGCACGCTCGTCTCGAAGGGGGAGAACGCCCGGCGCGAATCGAAGTGGCTCATCCGTCTCGACTATGGACGGAAACCAAACGGTGCGCGCGACCGGCGTGCCTTTGCGTTCACCGGGAACAAGCAGGCTGCGCAACGAAAGTTGACAGAACTTCTCGCGCAGCGGGACGCCGGTCTCACCCCGACGCCGGAGAAGACAACCGTCGCGGAGTGGCTCCGCGACTGGCTCAAGCTCCACACGGCCGAGGGTCACCTCAGCGATAGCGGGCGGGAGCGATATGAAGGCATCATCGAGCACCACATCATCCCGAAGCTGGGGACGCTGACGGTGAAGCAGGTCCGAGGTCACCACATTGCGGAACTCAAGACCCAGTGGCTGGAGACGCTCAAGCCCGCGACCGTCTACAAGCACCTGGTCGTGCTGCGGCAGGCATTCGAGGCGGCCGTCGCCTCCAACCTCATCATCCGCAACCCCGCGGACGCCGTGCAGAACCCTTCTGTCGTCCGTGGGCGGGAGGAGCAGCGCGCCCTCACCGAGGACGAGATCCGTCAGCTCCTGGCCGCGGCTGCCGGCTCACGCTTTGACCCCCCCATCCGCTTCACCCTGGCGACCGGACTCCGGGAGGGTGAGATGCTCTCGCTGCGCTGGGGCGATGTCAACCTCAAGAGCCGCGTCATCAACCTGCGGGGGACGAAGACGGCCAACAGCCGTCGCTCGATCGAGCTCTCCAAGCTGGTGGTGGACCTCCTTCGAGGCCACAGACAGGCACAACATGAGGCACGTCTCAAGCTCGGTCGTGCCTGGCCCGACAATGACCTCGTCTTCCCTTCAACGGTCGGCACACCCTGGGCCCGCCGCGCCTTTTACCGCGACTACAAGAAGGTAGTGGACAGCATTAAGGGGCTCGAAAAGCCCGAGGAGGTGAAGTGGCACACGCTCCGACACACCGCTGCAAGCCTCTGGATCCTGCGAGGCGCAGACGTGTTCACCGTCTCGCGTCGCCTCGGCCATGCCTCGGCCGCCTTCACGATGGACACCTACGCGCACCTGCTCAAGGGCCAGCAGAAGGTTGCCGCGCAGGCCCTCGACAGCCTGCTGCGCAATGCTTGAATGGGCGCTCCGGGGCCACCCCTCCATCCCATCCCTTCCACCTTGAACCGGCTGAGACCCACGGCGTTGGTCACCGTATCGGCAAGTTGGGACACCATTTGGGACACTATTGATCAGTCTCGTGATCACAAAGCGAGGGCCAGAATCGGCCCCCGCAGATTCAAAATGGATGGTAGCGCATAGGGGATTCGAACCCCTGATCTCCGCCTTGAGAGGGCGGTGTCCTAGGCCACTAGACGAATGCGCCGTACGTCCAAGGCTAACCTACCTTGCCAGAACCGGGCAATAAATCTCCCGCTCACTTTTGCACCCGGCACACCAAAAGGGATAGGCTCCAACAACACCCATTGGAGGAACCTCATGCCCGGGTATTCGCTCGCCGACCGTGTCGCAGCGCAAGAAGCCGTGGCGCGCCGCTATCCAAAAGAGGCAGTCCTTCGCGACAACCGCCCCGTGCAGCTCCGCGCAATGACTGCCGGCGACCGCGACGCCATGCTGGAGTTCGCCCGCGCCCTGCCCCCGAACGACCTTCTCTTCCTCCGCACCAACATAGCCGAGCCCCCCGTGGTGAACGAGTGGATCGCGAACATCGCCGTCGGCCGCACCTTCACCGTCATGGCGACGGCAGACAGCGAAATCATTGGCTTCGTGAGCCTGCACTACAACCAGGCCGACTGGACCCGCCATCTCGGAGAGATTCTGATCATCACGTCCGATGCCTACCGCAGCGTTGGTCTCGGTCGTTTGCTGGCGGTGGAAATTTACGCGGCAGCCGACGCGCTTGAACTCCGGAAGCTTTCAGCGCAAATGGCCCTCGACCAGCCTGGAGCGCGCGCAACGTTCGAAAGACTCGGCTTCCACCCCGAAGCATTGCTCACCGACTTCGCGATTGATGCCGAAGGCACCACACGTGATCTGCTCGTCATGACCTACGACCTCGCCGGCCTCACGGACACGGCGAGTTGAGGGTACTAGGGAAAGCCCGGCTCTTGCTGGGCTGCCCTTAAAAGAGCCATCGACGGCACCGATAGTACGAATACGGCCAGGCGCCGCAGTTTGCCTCGGGTGAACGACACGCGTAGCGTGTTACACTGAGTTTACCGTCCGGTCGATTGGGTTGAATCCCTATTTCGGTCGGAAGTCGTGTTCGCGAGGGTTCATGACCGCTCAAAGCGCAGCAACCGCAGCCTATACGGGCGACTTCTATCACGAAGATCCGTCCGTAGAAGAGGTTCAGACCCCGCTCTGGCGCGAGTCCTTTTTCATGTTGGATTGGCTCGCACTCCGCATGTCTGGCGTCTATTGGGGCTGGGGAGTGCCACGCGGCAACGGCGAACCCGTGGTCGTGGTCCCTGGATTCCTCGCCAGCGATCTGTCGGTCTCAGAGCTCTGGGCATGGTTGGCCCGGCTCGGCTACCGCCCCTACTTTTCGCACATCGGTCGCAACGACGACTGTCCCGACTACATCTCCCGTGACCTCATCAAGACCATTCGCCGCGCCTACGACGATACGGGAAAGCCCGTAAGCCTCATTGGGCACAGCCTCGGCGGCCTCCTTTCGCGCTCAATCGCACTCGACCACCCGGACCACGTCCGCATGGTGATTACGCTTGGGTCACCATTCCGAGACTCCGTGCGCGCCCATCCTGCGGTAATGGCGGCAGCCGACACCATCCGGCGCTCTGCCAGCAATGGCGGTCAACTTGGAAAGAACGTCGGCCCTACCTGCTTCACGGGGCACTGCACCTGCAACTTCGTGA
>CAZDZP010000291.1:0-2293 GCA_964509855.1 uncultured Anaerolineaceae bacterium
GCCAACGTCAGTAAGCACCTGCGCATCCTCCACGAAGCGGGCGTCCTCGCGCGCCGCCCGCAGGGCACCTCCGCCTACTACTCCGTCGCCGACCCCTCCATTTCGCCGCTGTGCGATCTCGTGTGCGACCGATTGCGCGAGCAAAAGGTTGTCGAAGCGGAGCTCTTCGTGAACGCCTGAGCCTCGCCCCATCAATCCCTCTTCGCTCGCCTCTCAAGCACTTTATGATTGTGGAGTAATGTAATGCCTCATCCCCCTCTCGCTCGTCTCGGCCGTTGGTCTTATGCACATCGTGTGCCTGTCATCGTTCTTTGGGCTGTCTTCGCCATTGGTCTCGGCGTGTTCGCTCCCCGGCTCGAACACGCCCTCTCCGGCGCCATGTGGGAAGTCAACGCAAGCGACTCCCTCGAAGCGCGCCAGGTTCTCGAACGCGAATTCGGGGGATTCTCCTCCCAGTCAGCCGTCGTCGTCGTGCAAAGCGACACTCTCACGGCCGGTGACCCCGCCTTTCAGCAGGCAATCGACGCCGCCACACAAGTGCTCGCTGCCGAACCCAACCTCTCCCCCGCAGCTCCTCCCCAGGTTTCTCCCGCGGGAAATGTCGCCATGCTCCAAGCCGGGAGCCTCGTAAACCCCACCGAATCCGTCCGCACCGCTTCCGATATCGCAGGCGACATCTCGGCCCTGTCAACGGACGATGTCACCGTCGCGCTCACAGGCTCGCCTGCGTTCTGGGCCGACTTCAACGACGTCAACCGCGAAGGAATGATGAAGGCCGAGATGCTGACGTGGCCGGTCACGGCCGTCATCCTCGTGCTCGCCTTCGGCACGCTCGCAGCCGCTGGCCTGCCTCTCATCCTTACAGCCGCCGGTCTCATCTCGGCCATGGGCATCCTCTTCGGCATCACCCAGTACACGGACCTTTCCATCTGGTCGCTGAACTTCGCGATGATGTTCGCCCTGGCCCTAGGCATCGACTACGCGCTCTTTATGGTCACGCGCTTCCGCGGCGCCCTTCATGCCACGCCCGAGGACGTCCCCGGGGCAGTGGGCGTCACAATGGACACGGCGGGCAAGGCCGTCCTTTTCAGCGGACTCACCGTCCTCATCAGCCTCTCCGCAATCCTAATCGTGCCCGTTCCGGCATTCCGTTCCATCGCCGCCGGCATGATGCTCGCGGTCGGGTTCGTCCTCCTGGCCGCACTAACCCTACTGCCCGCACTCCTTGGCCACGGCATCAATCGATTTGGGCTTCCCTGGCAGTCCATCGGCGAGCATCGCAGCGCCCGCTGGGCCGCCTTCGCCGACCGTATCAAGCAGCGTCCGCTCCTTCTCGCCGTCGCCTCTGCCGGACTCCTCGTGTTCCTCGCGAGCCCTCTCATCGCTCTCCAAACCGGCATGCCCGGCATCAACGTCCTCCCGAAGGACCGTGACGCCCGCGTCGGCTACGACGCCCTGTCCGAAGCCTTCGGCCCCGGTGGCCCCGGCCCCTTCCAGGTCATCGTCCCCTCCACACGTGACGCCGCCGCCGTCGGCGAAACCATCGGTGCCACACCCGGTATCGGCATGGTCTTCCCTGCGCAACCCGGCGCCGCCGGTTCGCAGATGATCACCGCCATCGGCACATACGATCCCTCAAGTTCCGAAGCGATGGACCTCGTCAGCACCCTGCGCGACCGACTCCCGGCCGACGTGCTTGTCGGCGGCCCCGTCGCGGAAAACTACGACCTCGACCAAACGCTGAGCTCCTACGCTCCCATCGTGATCGGCATCGTCTTGCTGCTCGGCTTCGTGCTACTACTCGTAGCCCTCCAGGCCATCTTCATCGCGGTCGCCGGGGTCGTCTTCAATCTCCTCTCCGTCGGCGCAGCCTTCGGAGTCGGAGCACTCGCCTTCCAGCACGGCTGGGCAGCAAACATCCTCGGCTTCGAAAGCCAGGGCTACCTCACCTCCTGGGCGCCACTCTTCTTCTTTGCCCTCGTGTTCGCCATCTCTATGGACTACACGGTCTTCCTGCTCGCCTCCGCCCGTGAACACTTCGAACGCTCCGGCGACGCCGCCGAAGCCGTCCAGGGCTCCCTCGCGCATACTGCCCGCCCCATCGTCGCCGCAGCCGGTGTCATGATCGCCGTCTTCTTCACCTTCGCCATCGCAGGCACCCTCCCTATGAAGGAGATGGGTTTCATCCTCGGCGTCGCCGTCCTCTTCGATGCGTTCATTGTCCGGCTCGTCCTCGTCCCGGCCGTCCTCTACCTCGTTGGCCCGAAGGCATGGTGGCTCCCTCGCTGGGTCG
>CAZDZP010000291.1:2303-3380 GCA_964509855.1 uncultured Anaerolineaceae bacterium
CCGTGTCCTCCCCGACGTCCGTTTCGCCCACTAACCGAAAGGAAACACCACCATGCAATGCATCGTTCCCAACACCGAAAGTAGCCGCTTCGCCCGGTTCATGGCCTCACCCCGCGGTCGAATGGCCCGCGTCGTTCTTGGAGCCGCCGTCATCGCAACCGGCCTCGCATTCCTCGCCGCTCCCGTCGGCTACATCGTGGCGGCCGCAGGGCTGCTACCGATCGCCTCGGGTACATTGAACCTCTGTCCCATTGCCCCGGCATGGGGTGGCCACTTTATCGGAGCGCGCTATTGCGACCCCAACCGTAGCCGGCCCCGGCGCTAACAACCCTTTCCAACCGAATTCAGAGGGGCCGCTCATTGAGCGGCCCCTTCGGACTTGTCCACGTCGCAACGGGCACGAATCGGTTGCCCATTTGCCGGGCGCAAATCACACTAAGAACGCGTTCCCCGATAGCTCAACGGTAGAGCACGCGGCTGTTAACCGCGGTGTTCCTGGTTCGAATCCAGGTCGGGGAGCCATCTTTCCCAAAATCCGAACTCCTTCGCGAAAATCGCTCGCTGAGCCCGAGGCCGGGCAACTGGTTGAGGGTCACGGCGACCCGATACCATTTCGAGCGCACCTTCGTCGCGAACGCTCCGGCAGCGCCCTCTAGTGACGCATCCTGCTCGGGATCGAAGGGCCACACCTCGACCTGACGAAGCAGAAGGTGGAAGAGTTCCTTCTGGTCGTCCGGCGGCAACAGATTCGCCAGACGCTCGAAATCGACCAGACTCTGCCGGATTAGGTCCGCGTCGATGACCTTCATCTGCCGCCGATCGATGTCCACCTGGACCTTCTCGACCACCGTCAGAATCTGCTCCTTCTCGCGGCCCAGTTGCTGAAGTTCCTCGCGAAGGTCGCTTCCCACCTCCTCCTGAGACTTGATCACCTCGATGATTCGGCGAATGCTGGTTGTTAACCGGGCGACCTGATTTTGGTTAAGCCGCTGCTGTTCCCGCAGCTCAGCGACCGATTCGATGGCCTCCTTGTTGGCGGTCTCGATGCATGCTTCGAGCATGGCGCGATTGCTGCCG
>CAZDZP010000292.1:0-283 GCA_964509855.1 uncultured Anaerolineaceae bacterium
TATATCCCACGGAATCTCCGTTTGCAACGGTTGCCCGACGGCAGGGATTTCCCCGCTGCGCTAGGCCGTCGCGGCTGGAGCGGCCACACCTCAGCCAACCCCCCTATACTCAATCATTGAGCAATAGTGCTCAGTTACTGACCTGGGCGGTAACATCAGTGCATCAGCATCTTGACATCTCGTCGCCTCGCAGTAGCGTCGCGCGCATGAGGACGACCCTGCAGATCGACGATGACGTCTTCCTGGCCGCCCGCAGCCTGGCCCGGGCGGAGCACAAAACGCT
>CAZDZP010000292.1:293-3360 GCA_964509855.1 uncultured Anaerolineaceae bacterium
GCAGGTGGTGTCGGAGCTGGCTCGCAAGGGCCTGGCCCCGAAGGCGCCGGAGCGCAAGCGGGGCGCGTTTCCCACTTTCGAGGTGCCGCGGAGCGCACCCCCCATCACGCTCGAGATGGTGCAGCAGGTCCCCGACGGATTCGCCGCGCGGGAGGTCGTCTGCGTCGCGAGCGAACGTTGAGGGCCGGCACGCGAGAAGTGACAACGGATTCTGGTCGATTGCCTTGCGCGTTTCGGCCCATCGTGATCACCCGTTTCGGGAACGTGATCACTGATTTCGCTCCATCGTGATCAAGCGTTTCGGGAACGTGATCAGCCGTTTCGGCATCGTGATCACGTATTTCGGGATCGTGATCAGCCGTTTCGGCATCGTGATCACGTATTTCGGGATCGTGATCAGCCGTTTCGGGATCGTGATCACGTAGCCGGCCCCCAAGATCGGCGACGCTGGACAGCAACCCCATCTGGTACTCCCTCCACATCAACAATGAGGAGGCGAGGATGGCAACGGAGAGACTGTCCATGCGAAAGATCCGAGAGATTCTGTACCTGAAATGGGTGGGCGACCGGCGCAACCGCCAGATCGCCGAGAGCTTGCACGTCAGCGTCGGCAAGGTGAGCCAGGTGATCCAGCGGGCCACGGCGGCCGGGCTAGATTGGTCGCGTGCCGAGACGCTGAGCGAGGCCGACCTGGAGGCCAAGGTCTACGGTACGACCTCGCGCGCACTGCGCGTCCCGCTTCCTGATCCGAAGTACCTCAATGCTGAGTTGCGCAAGGCTGGCGTCACCTTGCAGCTGCTGCATCAGGAGTACCTCGAGCAGCATGCCGATGGCTACCGCTACACGCAGTTCTGCAACCACTACCGGCGTTGGCTCAAGACCCGCGGTCTGGTGATGCGCCAAGTCCACCGCGCCGGCGAAAAGATGTTTACCGACTTCGCCGGCAAGAAGCCGCACTGGGTGGATCCGATGACCGGTGAGTGCCACGAGGTCGAGCTGTTCGTCGCCGCGCTCGGTGCCTCGAACTATACCTACGCCGAGGCGGTCGAGAGCCAGAAGGTCGGTGATTGGATCGGCTGCCACACCCGTGCCGTGGAGTATTTCGGCGGCTGTGCCCAAGTGGTGGTCCCCGATCAGCTCAAGAGCGGCGTCACCCGATCGTGCCGTTACGAGCCCGAGATCCAGCGCACCTACGAAGACTGGTCGCATCACTACGGCACGGTGATTATTCCGGCGCGCCCGGCGCGTCCCCGCGACAAGGCGAAGGTGGAGGTCGCGGTGCAGGTCGTGGAACGCTGGATCCTGGCGCGGCTGCGCAACCAAAGCTTCTTCTCCCTGGCCGCACTCAATGTGCGCATTCGCGAGCTGCTCGAAGAGCTCAATTCGCGGCCGATGCGCGACTATGGCCAGAGTCGCCGCGAACGCTTCGAGAGCTTGGATCGTCCCGCCCTCAAGACGCTGCCCGAGCAGCGCTTCGTGTACGCCGAGTGGAAAACCGTGGGCGTGAACATCGACTACCACGTCGTCGTCGATCACCACTTCTACTCGGTGCCCTTCGCGCTGGTGCGCCTCACCCTGGACGCCCGCATCAGCATCGCCACCGTGGAGGTCTTTCACAAAGGCGAGCGCGTTGCCGCACATGCGCGCAGCATGGTCCGCGGCGGCTTCACCACCAACCCGGCGCACATGCCCAAGGCGCATCAGAAGCACTTGGAATGGAGCCCCGCCCGCTTGGTCACCTGGGCGCGCAAGGTCGGTCCCTACACCACCATGCTCGTCGAGGCCATTCTCAACGACCGACCGCATCCCGAGCAGGGTTACCGCTCGTGCTTGGGTCTGCTGCGTTTGGCGCGTGTGTATGGCGCCGAGCGTCTGGAGGTCGCCTGCGCGCGCGGCCTCACCGTACGCGCGCGCTCGTATCGTCACGTCGAGTCCATTTTGAAGAATGGCCTCGATCGCATCGCCCCGCGCAACACCGACGGGCCTGCGCAGCACAGTGCGGAACACGAAAATCTGCGCGGCAAAACCTATTACCGGTGATCGCTCAAAGAAAAGGAGAACACGATGCTCAATGAACCCACCCTCGAACAGCTCCGCGGCTTGAAGCTCAATGCTCTGGCGGCAGCTTGGCACGAACAAGCGCAACAGGCGTCCATCACAGCCCTCGGCTTCGATGAACGCTTCGCCATGCTGGTGGACGCCGAGTGGCGGCAGCGCGAAAACCAGCGCCTGACCCGCGTCCTCAAGGAAGCCAAGCTCAAGCTCAGCCAAGCCTGCATCGAAGACATTGACTACTCGGCGCGCCGCGAGCTCGACCGCGCTGTCATGCGACAGCTCGCCACCTGCTCCTGGGTCCAGGAGCATCACAACGTCCTGATCACTGGCGCCACCGGCGTCGGCAAAACCTTCATCGCCTGCGCGCTCGCACAGCAAGCATGTCGGCGTGGCTACAAGGCACTGTACCGCCGGGCGTCGCGGCTATTCGATGAATTCCATCTCGCCCGCGCCGACGGCACCTACGGCCGCCTGCTCGCTCGCCTGGCGCGCACCGATGTGCTCGTCATCGACGATTGGGGTCTGGCTGCCCTGCACGATCCCGAACGTCAGCATCTTCTTGAGATTCTCGAAGACCGCCACGGCACTCGGTCCACCATCGTCACCAGTCAATTGCCACCGCCGAGCTGGCACGCCCACATCGGCGATCCGACACTGGCCGATGCCATCTGTGATCGTCTCCTGCACAACGCACACCGCATCGCCCTCAAAGGTCCCTCGCGTCGTAAGACTCCCAAGGATCAGGAGCCAGCTGCATGATCAAAAACACCAGCGTCGCTTCGCTCCGATTTCCTTCGGACGCATTTTAAAACTCTCCCAAATCAAGATAAGAGCAACCCGGAACACATCGAAAGGAGACCATCCGTACAAAAGCCACCGTCCAGCGTCGCTCCGCTCCGACTCCGTGATCACGATAACCGAAACACCTGATCACGATCCCGGAATGAGTGATCACGATGAGCGAAATGCGCATCGTGCGCGAGAATGGTCGCCTTGACCTCCCGACTCTCGA
>CAZDZP010000293.1:0-3340 GCA_964509855.1 uncultured Anaerolineaceae bacterium
ACGATGCGATCCGGCGTGATGTGGAAGTTCGAATCTCCATCGCCGTCGTCGCCATCGTCCCCGCTGACGTCAACGTTGACATCGAGGCCACCTTCACCGTCGTTGGTGCCGGTGTTCCACGGCTGCCAGAGAACGGCGCCGCCAATGACGAGGATCGCAACTACGAGCACGATCATCAATACCATGAAGTTGGCGGCGAACCATCCAGCTTCAGCGCCGCCATCTGAGTGTGAGTGAGTCATTCATCGTTTCCTTAGGTGTGATTTGGCCGTACTTGGGGTCGGGGTGACCGGCTAAGCGCGACCGCGCCGCCCGAGGAACACGCCGCCGAAAATGACGCTCGCAACGATGGCCACAAGCATCACAACGAGGAAGACCTCGGCTATGAACATGCCCAGTCCGCCAAAGAGCAGTACGAGTAGGAGCAAGAGTAAGAGCACTCCGAGCATTTCGTTGTTTCTCCCTTTCGAAGGATTCGACCGTCTTTCAACCGCCAGGGTCATCGTCGCCCGCCACCCGTCTCAGGAAACTCAACGGAAAGACCGTCAAGATTGCGAAAGCATCGCGGAATCTCCATAGCACACGCTCAGACAATCTCTCTTCGCACACACAAAAGCGCCCGGTCGCGTGAAACCGGGCGCTAGGCCAACAACGTCCAACTTGATGGTGGGGCCTTCAGGCGACCAGCTCTGCCACAACTCGCTCGAAGTGTGCGAGTTCGAACGGCTTTGCCAGGAAACGGGTAGCAAGTGAACTCCTCGGGCGGTCGTACGCACTGATGAGCAGGACCGGGATATCCCTGGTCGCTTCATCGTCTTGAATGCGACCCGCGAAGCTCAGCCCGTCCGCCCCCGGAAGACGGATATCCACCACTATCAGATCCGGATGGGTCTCTTCCAGCACCACCTCGGCGCCTTCGGCACTGGCCACCGCATTCACGCGGTAACCCAGCGAACGCAGCACGGTGGTTATGAACCGGCGCGAAGGCGCCTCGTCTTCGATAACGAGAACTCGTTTGTTCAGCTGCGGACTCGTGAGGGGGGCGTTTCGAGTCATGGCCTTAGTCTATCGAGGGATGCGCTTCGTACACCCTGTGCAAACGCTCCGGAACGTTGCGAACCTATATCAATGTGGTCTTGCGTCACACAGATCGCTTTCACGACGTTTCCACTGCTCGTATGATCGACAGCCAATGCCAGTACGGCCATCCCCAGGCTCCGATGAGTCTCTACGCCTGCTGGCCGACGCCGGCACGCTGCTGAGTTCCTCGCTTGACACCCGTGAGTTGCTTGACAACCTCGCGCACCTCGTCGTGCCTCGCTTTGCCGACTGGTGCACCATCGACGTCGCTGACGACGATGAGACGATCCACCGCATCGCCGTCGTATCGAAGAACCCTGCGTTCGAACCATTGGCCGAAAGCCTCCGCGAAACGGAGTTAACCAACCCTGATCCCTCAAAAGGCACTCCCTTCGTTATGGCAACCGGGAGGTCCCAGTTCACTCCGTCCGTCGACCCTGCCCGGCTCGACGAGTTCATTTCCGCGCCTGAACTGTGTGAGGTGTACCGGGAAATCGGCGTGAAGTCTCTCATGATCGTGCCCATTAACGCCAAAGGGCAGATCTGTGGAGCGATTCACTTCGCCACCCACGAGGAAAGCGAACGCTACACAGCTTCGGATCTGCTGGTGGCCGAAGACCTTGGCCGGCGGCTGGGTCTTGCCATCGACAACGCTCGCCACTATGAAGACTCACGGCGAGTCGCCGCCGAATTGAAGGTCGCCAACGAAGCGAAGGATGAGTTTCTCGGACTCATCTCACACGAACTGCGTACACCAATCACTGTCATCCACGGTGGTGCTCGCGTTTTGCGCCTGCGAGCCGAAACGCTCGACGAAGCAACCCGCCAGGAACTCATCGCCGACATCGAAGAAGAATCGGATCGCCTGCACCGCGTTGTGGAAAACCTGCTCGTGCTCTCTCGCGCCGAACTCAAGACCCACTTCGAACCTGAACCCGTCCTCATTCATCGCGTTGCCCGCGAAATGGCAATGGTCTTTGGCCGGCAGCGCCGCCAACGCGAAGTCATCGTCGAATGCGAATCGGAACCGCCACCCGTTGCGGCCGACCAGGGATTCGTGGAGCAGCTGC
Organism: uncultured Anaerolineaceae bacterium; assembly: GCA_964509855.1. Taxonomy (GTDB): domain Bacteria; phylum Chloroflexota; class Dehalococcoidia; order Tepidiformales; family Tepidiformaceae; genus CAZDZP01. Next base: position 2,151 of record CAZDZP010000293.1, read on the forward strand.
TTCGCAACCTCCTGAGCAATGCGGACAAGTATTCCCCCGAACAGGAACCTATCGAGGTACGCGTTGTAGCTCACGACGGGCAGGTCGCCGTTGCGGTTGCCGACCGCGGCCCCGGCGTTGCCGAAGGCGAGGAGGAGCGCATTTTCGAACGGTTCTTCCGTGGCGCTTCGACCCAGAATATCGCCAGCGGGGCCGGTATGGGCCTTGCCGTGTGCAAACGACTGGTTGAAGCTATGTCGGGAACAATACGGGCTGAGAACCGCGAAGGCGGCGGGTTGACCGTCTCCTTCACCGTTCCGCTTTACAAATCCGAGGAGTAGGAATGTCTACAAGCCCGCTGGTGCTGGCAGTTGATGATGAACCCGGAATCCTTCGCCTCGTGCGCGTCGAACTGGAGTCGCAAGGCTTCAAGGTTGTGACAGCTACGAACGGCGTCGAGGCTCTCCGTGCCCATGAACAGCACCGGCCCGACATCGTTCTTCTCGATGTGCTCATGCCTGAAATGGACGGTCTCGAAACCATGCGCCGCCTGCGCGAAGTTGGCAGCACGCCAGTGATTCTCGTCACCGCCAAGGATTCGGATACCGACAAGATTCGCGGCCTGGGGATGGGCGCCGACGATTATGTCGTCAAACCCTTCAACCCGGACGAACTCGTTGCCCGCATCGAAGCCGTGCTGCGGCGCACAAGCGGCGCCGTCAGCGTTGATTCCGTCGTTCACGTCGCTGGCGGCGTCGAAATCGACCTGGAGAAGCGTCTCGTGCGCAAAGGCGCCGACACCGTCTCACTCACACGCACCGAATGGATGCTGCTTCAGCACCTCGCAGCGAACGCGGGCAAGGTCATCCTCAATGCTGAACTGCTCACCAAGGTCTGGGGTCCCGAATACCGCGACGACCTGCAGTATCTGCGCGTGTGGGTTTCCCGCCTCCGCCATAAACTCGAGCAGGAACCGTCCGAACCGAAGATCATCAAGACCCATCCTGGTATCGGATACATTCTCGAGACGGACGTGGAAGCGACTGCGGAATCCGCTGTCTGACCCGGAGCTACCGGACGGCCGCCTCGGGTTCGCCTTCAGCCGTGCTTTCCACTGGCAAGGGCAACCGGGTCCCCATCACGTAGAAGAGCGCCCCATCGGTGCTAAAGCGCATCTCGTTGACCACCTCGAATCCCAGTCGCCGGTAGAG
>CAZDZP010000294.1:0-3314 GCA_964509855.1 uncultured Anaerolineaceae bacterium
AATCCTGCAGCTGGTGAACGAAATCGCGCAGGAAGTGAAGGACCGCGACCCCCGCCTGCAGCCTGACGAGCGGCCGGTCGGGCGCGGCCGCGGGTCCTCGGTGAGTTCGGTGGTGTGCTACCTCATCGGGCTTTCGCACATCGACCCGGTGACGAACGACCTCTACCTCGAACGCTTCCTGAATGACGAGCTGCATTCGCTGCCGGACATCGACATGGACTTCCCACGCGAGATTCGCGACGAGTTGCTGAAGCGCATCTACTCGCACTTTGGCGAAGAGCACGCAGCGCTGGTTTCGGCCTTCCCCACCTATCGCATGCGGGCGGCGGTGCAGGATTTCGGGAAGGTGCTGGGGCTGCCGGCGCCCACGCTGGCGAAACTCAGCAAGCTGGGCGACGCCTTCGCGAGCGCCGAGGACGTGGAGCGGCAGGCCGCCCACGTGCCGGAGTTGCGGGCGATGGCAGGGACGAGCACCTGGCAGCTCCTGGCGGACCTCTGCCACGACGCGGCGGGGTTCCCCCGGCACATCAGTCAGCACGTTGGCGGCGTGGTCATTTCGGCCGAGGTGATTTCGTCGGTGGTGCCAATTGAGCCGACGCGGATGCCGGGGCGCTACCTCTGCCAGTGGGACAAGGACTCCATTGACGATGGGCGGCTGGTGAAGATCGACTTCCTGGCGCTGGGCATGCTTTCGGCGGTGGACGATTGCCTGGGGATCATCGAAGAGACGCGTGGGACGCGCATCGACCTGGGGCGCATCGACCACGCCAGCCCGGAGATTTACGCATCGATCCAGGCTGGCGACACGATGGGCACCTTCCAGATCGAAAGCCGGGCGCAAATCCAAACGCTGCCGCGCACGCAGCCCAGGACGCTGGACGACCTTGCGGTGCAGGTGGCGATTATCCGGCCGGGGCCAATCGTCGCGGGGGCGTTCCGGCCCTACATGGAATACCGCGAGAAGCTGGCTCGCGGCGAGCCGGTACACGTGGACTACGGCCACCCGGAACTGGAGCCGCTGGTGAAGGACTTCATGGGGGAAACACTGGGGCACGTGCTCTACCAGGACCAGGTGCTGCAGATGGCCTGCGCGGTGGCCGGGTTCACGCCGGGGCAGGCCGACCGGGTGCGCCGTGCGATGAGCCGCAAGCGTTCGAACGAGGCGATGCAGGAGCTGGCGGAGGAGTTCTACGAGGGGGCGACGCAGCAGGGAGTAAGCCGCGAAGCGGCGACAGTGGCCTTCGAGCGCATGGCGGCCTTCGCGGCCTTTGGCTTCCCCAAGAGCCACGCGGTCGCCTTCGCGCTGCTGGCCTACGAATCGTGCTGGCTGCGCTACTACCACCCGGCCGAGTACTACTGCTCGCTCTTCAATTCGCAGCCCATGGGCTTCTATTCGATTGAGGTGCTGGCCGGTGACGTGAAGCGGCACGGGGTGGAAGTGCTGACCCCCTGCATCAACCGGAGCCGCCAGGGGGCGTGGCCGGAGGAGCGTGCCATTCGGCTTGGACTGGACCATGTGCAGGGCATGGGCGGAGGCTGGGCGGCCCGGCGCGGAGCCTATGGCAAGGAGCGCAAGCAAACCCTGCCCGAACGCATCATCGAAGAACGCGAGGCGCACGGGCCCTACCGGTCGCTCTTCGACCTGGTGCACCGGGCGCAACTGCTGCGGGACACCGCCGAAGCACTGATCAAGGCGGATGCGCTGCGGGAATTCGGGCTGGAGCGGCGCGAACTCCTATGGCAGCTCGGACTCATCTTTCCCGGGAAACGGGTGGAGGAAAAGAAGGGGAAGAAAGCGGCCTACCAGGCGGCGTTGGCGCTCCCCACGGAACAGGACATGGTGCAGTTGCCGGGGCTGGCGCCCTGGGAAGAGCTGGCGTGGGATTACGCGGCGACTGGCGTGAGCGAGCGTGCGCACCCGATGGCGCTGGTTCGTCCGCTGCTGCACGAAGGGCTGGTGACCAGCCGCCACATCGGGGGTATCGGCAACGACAACCGGCTCCCCGACGGCATGCCGGTGGCGATGGCCGGCATGGTTGTGACCCGGCAACGGCCCCAGACCGCGAGCGGCGTGATGTTCATGCTGCTGGAAGACGAGTTCGGGCTGGTGAACATCGTGGTGTGGCCTTCGCTGCAGGAACGGCAGCGCGAGCTGGTGCGAAGCCGGGCCTTCGTCATCATCCGTGGCCGCATCGACAACGAGAGCAGCGGCTTCCCCAACATCATCGCGGAGGAGTTTCAGCCTTGCCCCATGCCGGGTCTGTTGGAGGCACCCGCGAGTCACGATTACGGCTAGGCGGGGGCACAACTTTACAACGGCGCACGCGGGGGCCGGACTCCGACTATCGTGTTTGAGTGCAAAGGAGTCACGCCATCGAAAGCAACAAGACGAGGACCCGATTTCAATTCACCGGGATGGGTATACCGGCAGGGGCCGCCGTCGGACTGCTGCTGGGTCTGTTCGCACCGGTCGGTCTCGCTATAGCCATCCTCTTCGGTGCGGTGGTGGGCCTCGTTGCAGGAGCCGTGGCGGACATGCGTCGCGCGTGAAACACCCCCGTGGGAAACTCCCGGACGTTGAAGAACCGGGGCCCCCGGCATAGAGTTCGCCTCACACGAACCCGTCCCGGAGGTCCCCCATGGCCAGTGCCGAACTGCAGACCGTTATCAACCTGATCCGCTCGCGTCCTGTGCCGGAAACACCACCGACGTTCCAGGAGCGGCGGGCGGGGATGGAGTCAACAGCCGCCCCCGTTCCCGAAGACGTGAAGGTGGAGCGCGTCGACGCGGGTGGAGTCCCGGCGGACTGGGTCAGCGCGCCGGGCGCTGACGACAGCAAGGCGGTGCTTTACCTCCACGGCGGCGGCTACGTCATCGGTTCCGCAGTCACGCACCGCGAGCTGGCCTCGCGCATCTCGCGAACATCAGGAGCGAGGGTGCTCGTCGTCGACTACCGGCTGGCGCCGGAACACCCCTTCCCGGCGGCGGTCGATGACGCGGTCGCCGCCTACGGCTGGATGCTCGCGCAAGGCGTCGCGCCAGGAAACTCTGCAATCGCAGGCGACTCTGCCGGCGGCGGGCTCGCGATTGCGACGCTGCTCGCGCTCCGCGATGCCGGTGACCCGCTCCCGGCCACGGCGGTGTGTATCTCGCCGTGGGTGGATCTGGAGATGGCCGGCGATTCGATGACGTCGCGAGCCGAACTGGACCCGATGGTGCAGAAGCCCGGACTTTCCGATATGGCGGCCGCCTACCTCGGTGGGGCCGACCCGAAATCACCGCTTGCCTCGCCACTCCATGCGAACCTGTCGGGG
>CAZDZP010000295.1:0-3311 GCA_964509855.1 uncultured Anaerolineaceae bacterium
GTGTAGTCGACCACAGGGTTTTCCAGGTCCACGGGCCCGTCCGCGCTGCTGGGGGCGAGCCCCGAAAACGCCACCATCATCAGGTCCATGCCCGGCTGGCTGGCCATTGGCCCCTTGCGGCCAAACGCAGTGTTTTCGGCGTAAATGAGCCGCGGGTTGCGCGCCGAAAGGGTCTCCCAGTCCAGGCCAATCTTCGAAGCCTGCCCGGGCCGGAAGTTGCACACCACCACGTCGGCTTCGGCCGCGAGTTGCTGCACCGAAGCGCGCACTTCATCGTCCCGCAGTTCCACCGCCAGCGAGCGTTTGCCACGGTTCTTGTTCAGGAACTGGCGACCTTCGGAAGGGATGACTTCGCCGTTACGGCGTGTTTCGTCGCCATCGATCGGCTCCACCTTGATCACTTCGGCGCCGCCGTCGGCGAGAAGTTGGCCGCAGTAGGGCGCCGCGATGAAGCGCCCGAATTCGACGACACGCAGCCCCGCGAACGGGCCTGGTTGAGTTTCGGTCATGCGTTCGCGCTCCTGTTCATTACGTCCATGCTGTCGCAAAGAAGGGCTTCCCGTTCCTCAGGCGACTCCACCCAGGCAAGGCTCGCCGCGAATTCGCGGAAGCTCCGCACCACGTTCGATTCCCAGCCGCCTTCCCGGGTGACGATAACGAAGGGACGCCGGGGCGGACGCGCGAGCCGGAAGGTCGCGAGCGACACGTCATCGTGGCGGACCGCGAAACGCGACACAATTCCAATCCCGGCGCCTTGGCGCACCGCCGTCTTAATGCCCTGCAGGCTCCCGAGATGGAGCTGCGTCGCAGGGATTGTGTCGGCCGATTCGAACCATTGCTGCACCATGCGGCTAATGACCGCCCCGTAAGCGCTGCTACCCGCCGCAGCATTGGAAAAGCCCAGGTAGGGCTCCGTCGCCACGGAACGCGGTGGCACCGGCCGGCGAGAGGCGCCGAAGCGGTGCCCCGGGGGAGCAATGCCCACCAGTTCGTCCATCAGAAACGGCGCCTTCGAAACGCCATCAACATCCCGGGGTTCGCTGTGGAATCCGAGGTCGAATCGCCTGTCCGCGACAGAGCTGTCAATCTCGGACGGTTTCCCGAGCACCACAATGCGCACTGAAATGCCGGGATACGCCGCCTGGAATGCGACGGCGATGCGGGGAACGATGAACTCCGCAGCAGTTGTACCGGCGGCGATAGTCACGGTGCCGCTCGAAAGCGACTCATCGTCTACCAGCCGCTGCAACAGGTCAGCTTCCTCTTCCTGCCGGCGGCGCGCGTAATTGTATACCTCGCGGCCGTGCTGCGTGAGCACAACGCGCTTGCCGTTCTGCTCAACCAACCGCGTGTTCAGCGCCGCTTCCAACTGGCGAACGTGTTGGTACACCCCGGGCTGGGAAAGAAACAATCGTTGCGCCGCGTGGGTGTAGTTCCCCAATTCGGCGACGACCAGGAAGCTGCGAAGTTGCTGCGTACCAAGAATCACAGGCACCAATCCTCTCCAGTACAATCATTCGCAAGAAGAATGAACAGCGCAACCCGCATTCAACCATCGCGTCCTGCACTTACCTCAGCAGAGCGCTTGCAAGCAGCAAGGGTAGCCACTAGATCCTTCCGCCAAGTGATAGTCACTATCGCTATCATTGAGTTGCATGATTGTTGGCCGGGTCCTAGCCTTCTAGTGTTCGCCGGGACCTGATTGTCACGGCTTAGTAACTGGACGCGTGGAGGCTTAGCGCATGGGCAACCTTCCCCTCGAAGGATTCGTGATTGTGGACTGCTCGACGGTGCTGGCCGGCCCGCTTGCCGCGACGCATCTTTCCGACTTCGGCGCCGACGTCATCAAGGTCGAACTGCCGGGCCCCGCCGACGAGACCGTCCCGCCGATCCGGCTGCACGAAGAGCGCAATAAGCGCTCCGTCACCATCGACCTTCGCACCGAAGCCGGGCAGGAACTGCTCCTGCGTCTCGCCGAAAAAGCCGACGCGCTCATCGAAAACTTCCGCCCCGGCACCTTCGAGAAGTGGAACCTCGCGCCCGAACGGCTGCTGGAGCGCAACCCAAAGCTCATCATCCACCGGCTCAGCGCCTACGGGCAGACTGGCCCATGGCGCGAACAGGGCGGCTACGACCGCCAGGCCCAGGCCATCTCCGGCGCAACCCACGTCACCGGCTTCCCCGACAGGGAGCCAGTCCGCAGCGGTTTCGCGACCGCCGACTACATGGCCGGCATCTGGGGCGCCTTTAGCATCCTGCTCGCGGCCTACTGGCGCGATGCCCGCGGGGGCACCGGCCAGGTCTCTGACCTCGCGCTTTTCGAACCAATTCTCCGCGCCTGCGAAGGCGCCGTCGCCAGCTACAGCGTCAATGGCGTCGTCCGCGAACGGAACGGCAACAGCAACCCGGGCGTCGTCCCGGCCGGCAACTTCGACACCTCCGATGGCATCACCGTCGCAATCAACGCCAACAACGACCGCCAATGGGGAAAGCTCGCGCGGCTCATCGGTAGGCCCGACCTCGCGGAACACCCGGACTACCTGATGCCCGCCCGGATAAAGAAGGCGGACGAAATCTACCCGCTGATTGCATCCTGGGTAGCCAGCAAAACGTACCCGGAACTGGAAGCCGTGATGATCGAGACGTCCGTGCCCTGCGCCCCCGTGCTCAATTCGCGACAAATCGCCGAACACCCGATGTTTCGCGAACGCGGCGCGCTGGTCGAAGTCCCCATGGCCGACCGCACCGTGACCATGGTCAGCCCGCTCCCGAAGCTTTCGGAAACGCCGGGCCGCATCGCCCACCCCGGCCCAAAGCGCGGGGAACACACGGACGAAGTATTCACATCACTGCTCGGGATGACCGAAGGGGAAATCGATTCTCTGCGCTCATCCGGGGTGATCTAGTAACAGAGCGATGTTGCCCGGGAACGGCGAGCAACACCGGAGACATTGCCCCTCGGGGCACCAGGGTTTGGAGGGAAAACATGACTGAACAACGAAAGAATCTTGTGCGCAGCGGGAAGCTATCGCGCCGCCGAATGCTCGGAACGGGAGCTGCTGCCGCTGCTGGCGTCGCCTCGTTCGCACTCGTCGGCTGCGGCGACGATGACGACGACGCCGACCCAACAGCGGCGCCGACCACCAACGGCGGTGAGACTCCCAGCGCCGGCGAAACGCCAACCGAAACCGCTACGGAAGAGCCCACACGCGGCGGCGTTCTGAACGTTGGCGCCACGGCCGACTACAACATGAGCACGGGCTATCCGTTCGTGTTCCTCGCCGAAAACCCCCACCTCAACTACCTGCCCG
>CAZDZP010000296.1:0-3304 GCA_964509855.1 uncultured Anaerolineaceae bacterium
CGACGAAGAAGAGGAGTTCCGGGCCTTCGTTGCTCAGGTAGCCCGGGACGGCACGCCGCCGCCACCTCCTACTCCTATCCCGGCGCCCACCGCAACCCCGGCCCCGGTGGAATACGGACCTCCGCGCTCAATGACCCTCGCCTCCGCATTCATCCCCGGCGGGACCTACATCGAACAGCGGCATACGCGTTTCACGGGTGGTCAGGAGTACTTCGACGAACCTTCCAACCCCCGTTGGATTGCCTGGTACAACCGCTTCTCGACCATTGGCCGGGGCGGACAGAACACCATCTTTTCGGCCCACATCAACTACGTGGGCATCGGCAACGGGCCCTTCCGCTATCTCACAAGCGCCCGCATCGGCGACGTGCTGTCCATACGAATGGACAACGGTGACACGCTGAAGTACTCGGTGCAGTCCGTCCGTGTCATCGGGCTCGCCAATCTCAACATGGACCAGGTGGTTTATCCCGGTGTGGCGTCCAACCGCGAGCGCATCACGCTCATCAGCTGTGGCGGCACCTTCGTACCGCGCCCCGGTGGCGGCGGTGACTACGACAGCCGCGTGATCCTCGTCGCGGAGCGCATCATTTCCTGAACAGTGTCAGAATGTCGCCCGCGGCCATGTTGGGCCGGCAGGTGATGAATGACGGAATCCTGGACGAACTGGTCGGGCGACGTGAAGTGCGAACCCGGCCAGCTGCTCTCCCCCTCCCGTGACGAAGAAGTGCTCGCCGTCGTGCAGGCGGCCCGCCGCGCCAAGTCGACCGTACGCGTCTACGGCACCGGCCACAGTTCGATGCCCCTCGTCACGACCGACGGCGGCTATCTGCTGGACCTGAACCGCCTGCGGGGCGTGGTCAGCACGGACGCCGACGCGCTCGAAGCGACGGTGATGGCCGGGACGAAGATCTGGCAGCTCGGCGACCCCCTGCTGGAAGCGGGCCTCGCCATGGTCAACATGGGCGACATCGATAGGCAGTCGATCGCCGGCGCGATGGGCACCGCGACCCACGGCACAGGCCCCACGCTCAAGAACGTGTCCAATGCCATGATCGGCGCCCGTATCGTGACCGGCCGCGGCGAACTGGTGGAGATACACGAAGAGACCCACCCCGACGAGATCCGCGCACTGCGAGTATCGATTGGGGCGCTCGGCGTTGTGACCCGTGTGCGAATGCGCGTCACCAAGGCGTTCCGTCTGCGCGAGCGCATCTGGCGCGAGCCTATCGAGGAGTGTCTCGGCGCGCTCGACACGCACATCGCGAACAACCGCAGCTTCGAGTTCTTCTGGTTCCCCCGCGACGACTTCGCCGAGATGAAGACTCTGAACGTCGTGGAGCCCGGTTCGGCCATGGAGGGAAGTGTGCCGTTCGAAGCGTCCGTCACCCGCGGCGGCGAAGGTCCGCACGAAGTGAAGGAAGGCGAACGCGAAGGCTGGAGCGCGCACATCATCCCCTCGATCCGGGAGAACCGCTTCCACGAGATGGAGTACGCCATCCCTGCCGAAGCCGGCCCGGAGTGCTTCCGCCGCATTCGCGATCGCATGAAGGAGCGCCATACAGACGTCGCATGGCCAATCGAATACCGGACGGTGCACCCGGACGACGCGTACCTCAGCCCGCACCACGGGCGGCCCACTGTCACTCTCTCCATACACCAGGACGCGCGCAAGCCTTTCCGGGAGTTCTTCGAAGACATCGAGCCAATCTTCTGGGACTACGATGGGCGCTCGCACTGGGGCAAAGTGAACAACCTTGGCCGAGAGCGACTCCGCGAGCTCTACCCGGAATGGGATACGTTCGCCGCCATTCGCGAGCGATTCGACCCGGACGGCGTGATGCTGAACCCCTATCTCCGGGACCTCTTCGGGTAGATCTCGCGGCTAGCCTGCGGCTGGGCGCCGATCCGCCACATCGCGCACCAGCGCGTGGAACGCGGCCTCTGCCTCGTCGCATAGGCCCGGGGCCGGTGCGATGTCCCCCTCCCGGGCTCCGTCTTCGCATTGGCGTAGCAACTCGCCGAGCGTGTTCGCCCCCACCGCGAGACAGCTGCCTTTCAGACGGTGAGCGGCCGAACGAACTGCCGTCGCGTCTCCCGTAGATGTCGCGGCCCGGATCTCAGCCAGTTGGCCGGGGAACACCTCGATGAAGTCGGAAACCAGCTCCTGGACAAGTTCCTCGTCGTCTCCGCAAACGCTCAACAGGTAGTCGAAATCAAGAGCCTTCGTCATCGCTTCCCCCGTGGCTTACCAAGGAAACAATCGGCACTTGGAGGCGGCGACTGCAGCCTCAAGTTCACACACAGTCGAGTTCATCGACGACCAGGGGCCGGATCGTCCACAACACCACGGGCGAAACATAACCGGACGTCACTCTTCGGCACCGCGCTTCGAGGCGGGTTGCAGCGTTCTTCCGCATGATGACGAACTCCCGGCGGTGCGTCCCGTGCTCCGTAAGCGCCCATTCCAGCAGGTCCAGGGAACGCGCCGGTGCGAGTGGCGATAGTAACCGGGCAATAGAAACCCCCTCTTCCAACAGGGGCTGCTCGTCCACGAGCTTCTCGCACCCGTGCGTTTCGAGGATGAGTCCCACCTCGTCGGTGATGACGATGAGGTCGGGAATGGTTGCCAACACAGCGGACTGGTGTGCCTGGGTTCGCTTCATTTCGGTGATGTCCCGGTTAAAGATGGCGATACCGTCGGTGATGCGAACCGCGTTGTGGATGTACCAACCTGGGGCCGGATAGCCAGCACCTATCGAATATTCCTGGTTGAGTGGTCGGCCCGTCTCGTACACGCGGACGTACTGCTCGAAGAAGCCCTGCTCGCGATTCACCGGCAGCGTCTCGCAGAGCCGGTTGCCAACGAGTTCTGCGCGCGACATAGACATCTGCGCTTCAGCGGCGGCGTTGACGGCGACGAAGACGAAATCTTCGATACGTCCTCCGCTATCGAAGATCGGCCGAATCAGATAGAACGCGTCGATTGCCGCGTCGAAGGCAGACTGGATCATCTCCGGCGTGAGCAGGCTTCCCTCTGCTGCTTGCTGGCCAGTTTCGGCGTTAATGATGGGCACGGGCGCCCCCTCCTAAGCCGCTCCCCGGCGACGGCGCAATTGTACAGGCAAATGGCGACTCATCGGCAGCTTTTGTTTCGCTATCGACAAACTATGTGCCGGGGCCTCGCGTCTTCCCGGCGCTTGGTCGCTCAAGCGGATAGAATCGAGCGCACCCAGAGTCCCCGGAGTAGAGCGCGTGAAGCATGTTCGATTGGGCCGTACAGGCCTCCAGGTTTCCCGGTTGT
>CAZDZP010000297.1:0-3291 GCA_964509855.1 uncultured Anaerolineaceae bacterium
TCGAAAACAGGACGATGGCCACGGTGACCGGGACGGCCCACTTCGCGAGCCAGAGCGCGACGCGGACGCTTAAGGCCTGCTCATCGAGGACATCGCGCAACAGGCGGCGGCCGCCCCACATGATGACCAGCATGGTTGCCATAGCGCCAAGCGGAAGCGCGAAGTCGCCAACAACCTGGTCGAGGGCGTCCAGCACCGGAGTGCCGAAGAGCTGCCACTCGAGCGGGCTATAGCTGAGGGCAGCTGTCACTCCCACGATCACCAGGACCACCGAGACGATCGCGATCGCCCAGCGACGCGGCAAACCAGCGCTGTCCTTGAGACCGACGACGGCAGTCTCCACCAGCGACACCGCCGACGTGATCGCCGCGGCAACCAGCGCGAGGTAAAACGCGACAGCAACGACGTACCCGGGAATCGTACCGAAGCCTTCGAATGCGCGCGGCAGCGTATCAAACGCGAGTTGTGGCCCGGCTCCGGGGTCGCTTCCAAAGGAAAAGGCGAGGGGGAACATCACTAGGCCAGCGAGGACGGCGATACCGATATCGGCGCCTGCGACTATGCCCGCAGAGCGAACGAGGCCCGAACCGGCTGCGGTGTAGGCGCCATAAGTCACCAGCACACCCATCCCAACGCCCATGGAGAAGAAGGCCTGGCCAAAGGCGCGAATCCACACTTGCGGATTGAGGAGGGCATCGAAGTCGGGGGAAAGGTAGAACTCCAGCGCTTCGTCGCGGCTGGAAAGGGTCATCGCGTAGGCTGCGAGCGCGACCAGGATTAGCACGAGAAGCGGCATAAGAATGCGCGAAGACGACTCGATGCCACGGTTTACGCCGAGGGCAACGATGCTCACCGTTAGCCCTGCGGCGGCGAAGAAGAACCAGAGCGAGTTGTAACCACTCGTGAAGTCACCGAACCGGGGGTGGACGTTCCCGAGGCCAAACACCAGGTAGCCGAGCGCCCATCCGGTGATGACCAGGTAGTAGCCGACCAGCACGAGGGATGCGAGGCAGATGAGCACTCCCACCCATTTCGCGTCACGGGCCACCATCACAAGCGTGCCCACGATGCCGCGCCGGGAAGCACGGCCAGCCGCGAGTTCCACAAGCATTGCCGGGCCGGCAATAAGCACGACTGCCAGCACGTAGGGCAGGAGAAAAGCGCCACCCCCGTTTTCGCCAGCGATGAACGGAAACCGCCAGATGTTTCCCAGTCCGACGGCCGACCCGACCGTCGCGAGCACGAACCCGAAGTTGGTACGAAAGGCAGGGGGTTCGCTGGCGCTGGCGGCGGTGGTCATTGAGAGGGGAGCATACCGCGCGTGTTTGTGGGGGCTATGGCCGATAGGCCATCCCGGCAGTCGATGGCAGGAATAGGCCGGGGCTATGCAACAGCTCACGAGATGGGTACGCTTCCCCGTCGTTAACACTGTTAACGCGAGATTCGAAGCGGAAGGGGCGCCCACCAATGAAGCCATGGATTGTCGGTAGTGAACCGAGCGAACGATTCCCACTGTGGACCCGGGCAAACGTCGGCGAGGTGTTCCCCGACCCGGTCGCGCCACTGACCTTCACGCTCATGATGCGCGAAGACGTGGAGATGGCGTGGCGCCAGGCGCTGGAACGCATCGGCGCGTTCACGCTCGACGAGTTCGCGCCGGGGAAGATGGAGACGCTCGGCGTGTTCGGCGGCTACTGCTACCTGAACGCATCCGTGACGCGCATCCTCGGCGAACGCGCCCCGGGCCTAACCGCAAAGGATATGGACGACCTGTTCTTCGGGTCGCAGCCGGGAATCCCGCCCTATGAAGAGGCGCCCGGCGACGTAAACGAGGAGCGCACCGCCGCAATCGGCGAAACCTTCCAGTGGGCGATGACCACCGATCGCCTCGACTTCCCGGCTGAGTCGGCGAAGTTCGTCGACGGGCTTCGCGCGCAACGCCCGGACCTGGATTCGATGTCGAACGAGGAACTCTGGGAGTACTCGAAGGACCTCATGCTCTCCCACTTCGGAAATCTCTTCTCAGAACACATCTTCGTCACCTTCGTGAGCACCGTCCCCGTGGGGGCGCTGGCGCAAATCTGCGCAGCCGTGGGCCGCCCGGCGGATGCCATGCGCGTCATTTCCGGCGTCGGCGATGTTGAGTCTGCTGCGCCGTCGATGGCCATGTGGAAACTTGGGCGTCTGGTCGCCGCCGACCGGACGCTCATGGCCGAATTCGACAACGGAGTCAATGGTCTGCTCAAACGGCTCGAAACGGTGGGAGCGTCCGGCACGAAGTTTCGGGAGGAGTTCGCCGCCTTCATCGCGAGATACGGAATGCGCGGGCCGAACGAATGGGAAATGCGCAACCACGTTTGGGAAACGCGACCGGAACTGGCACTGGCGGCTATCGATCGCATGCGCCTCGCCCCGGAAGGAGCCGCGCCGGAGGCCGGTAACCAGCGCATGGCCGCAGACCGCGAACGCATCTCCACCGAGATCGCAGAAATGCTCGCTGGCGACCCGGCGACGCAGGGTATGTTCCAGGCGGCTGCCCGCGCGGCCACCGTCTTCCAGGCCGGCCGCGAACGAACGAAGACCAACTGCATCAAGCTCGTCCACGAGGTGCGCATGGCCATGCATACCGTCGGACGGCGCTTCGTCGAACAGGGGCTGGCCGACGATGTCGCCGACTTCGGGCTCGTCAAGGCCGACGAAATCGACAATTGGCTGCGTGACCCCGCCCCCTTGCGCGACACCATCCGGGAGCGCCGCGAACTGATGAAGGAATACGCCGCCCTGCGCGAACCATTCGTGTTCTGGGGCGAGCAGCCCGACCCATCATCGTGGGAGCGACGCGACGCCAACAGCGCCGCTCCTGTAGCGGCGGGCGACGTCCTCCAGGGATTCCCCGGCTGCCCGGGGGCGATCACCGCCAAAGCGCGCGTCGTGCTCGACCCGATCGACCCGACTGCGTTGGGGCCGGGCGAAATACTCGTGGCGCCGCACACTGACCCCTCGTGGACGCCGCTGTTTGTCTCAGCTGGTGGCGTGGTGGTCGATGTCGGCGCGGCGCAGAGCCACGCCATGATCGTGAGCCGCGAACTCGGCATCCCCTGCGTGCCGTCGGTGACCGACGCGACACGACGCATCCCGAACGGCGCAACGGTTACGGTCGACGGCGATTCGGGGACCGTCACAATCGTGGCCCTGCCGTAGCGCAAGCGGAGGACCGATGCCGAACCTGGGCGCCATTGTCGTTATCGAAGGAGCCACCAGCGAGGTTGCCACGCCGGAACGGGTAGGCGG
>CAZDZP010000298.1:0-3282 GCA_964509855.1 uncultured Anaerolineaceae bacterium
TAACGGAGGCCGGCCGTCAACTGCGACTCGGTGAAGACCCGCGCGAGGTCCGCCTTTCTGGGGCGGTCGCCGAGCTACGTGCGAAGTTTGGGGACAGCGTTGTGCGGCGCGGAAGCGAACTCGGCGAAGGGATTCGCCAGCGTCCGGATTGATTGCTCCCGACCCGTAACCTTTTGCCAGCTCGCGGCGATATACCTCACGATGCGACCCATGGTGGCCCGGTGACCCTGGCATCCGCGCAACAGGTGCGCCCCCGCGAGGCGGAGTTCGATGACGAACGTGCCCTCGTGGACGCTGCCCGCGCTTTCGACACGCAGGCATGGGACTCGCTCTTTGGCGCGCACTACGACGCAATCTTCCGATACATGTTGCTGCGCACCGGTAACTCCCACCTGAGTGAGGACCTCGCAGCCGACGTGTTCCTGGAGGCGGTCCGCGGCATCGGGCGCTACCGCCATCGAGGCGTTCCGTTCCGCGCGTGGCTCTACCGCATCGCCCACAACCTGCTCGCGAGTCATCGGCGCCGCCGTACGGTCGACACCACCCGAATCGACGGCGATGTCGAGGTCGTTTCCAGTGGCGACCACGCCTTCGAAGTTGTGGAGCGCCAACAGTTGCGCACCGCTCTCTTGCAACTCACGAACGACCAGCAGCAGGTGCTGGCCCTCCGCTTCTTCCAGGACCTGAGCCTTGAAGAAACGGCGGTAGCCATGGGTAAACGAACGAACGCAATCAAGCAATTGCAGCACCGTGCTGTGGCGCGGCTTCGGCAACTACTGGAAGAAGGAAACTGAGATGTGGATGCTCATTCGACCCGGTGCTGAAGCGCATGCGCTCGAACTGGCGGTCTCCGGCGGACCAGTTTCCGATGCCGAATCGGCCGCGCTCGCCGGTATCGTGGCGGAGCTCCGCGCAGCGAGCGAGGTGACGTCGCCCGCCCGCGGCAAGGAGGAGGCGCGCTCGCGAATGCTCTCGGCCGTGAGCCAGGCGGCTATGGCTGAATCGCGTGCCGCGGCCGCTCCGGGTCGTATACGAACTGCTGCGATTTCCGCCGCTGCCGTGGCGGGCGCGGGCTTCGTGGTGGCGGGCGCAACGGACACTAATCCGTTGTCAGCCGTTGGAGGCGGGGTCGCGAGGATAGCAAGCATCGGCGAAGCGCCTGCTCCCCCGGCCGTGGAGTTCACGCTCGAAGGCATCGTGACAGCGGTCCGCAGTCTCCCCCATGGCTCCGCGTTGGAAGTGCAAACGGCTAGTGGCCCGGTCCTTGTGGACGTCTCCGAAGTTGCCCCTGCTTACCCCACTTCATCCCGTGAATCCCTCGCCGAAGTGTTCCCACCTGGCGCGAGCGTTCGCGTTCGGGTCGAACGCATGCCCGAAGGAGAACTTCCCCGGGCCCTTGCTATAGAAGTGCGCCCTTCCCTGGACGCTGGCGGCGATCCCGCACCTTCCAGGCTCCGTCCCGACTCCGCACCGCGCCCTCCCGCCAATGAGGGGAACGTCGCGCCAGCGAGCATCGAGACCCGCCCGGCGGAGGTCCCCGAACGCACGCCCGCGCCTCGGCCAACGCCCTCCCCCGGTCCCACGCGTGACGTTCGGCCCGCGCCTGTGGAGCCGGCGCCCTCCCCGGTACCTATGACCGTTCGCCCGGAACCCACGCGCCCTCCCACGACGGCGAACGAACCCACCGCGGTATCACCAACTCGTGTCCCTGAACACACGGCTACGCCGCAGTCACCTACACGGACGCCGACAGTCGTGCCCACGCGCACCCCGGAGCCAACCGCGCCTGGCCCCGGGTGGACCATATCGAGCGACGAAAAGCTGCGCCCGGCAGAGGAACCGCATCGGGAAGACGACTCGCCCGCCACGAAACCGCAGAGCAGTAACTCGACAATATCTGACGCAAACACTCGGTAGGTCATCGTTGACAGGGGCTCGCGCTCGTTCGCATTATGGGCGACCCCCAACGTGGATGTGCATTTGACTGACCCCTCGCCGCGGCAACAATCATGGTTGACTCTCGGCGCCGCCAGTAAGCTGCTCGGCGTTAGCGAATCGACGGTTCGCCGCTGGGCTGATGCCGGGGAGGTGCGGTCCTTTCGCACCCGCGGTGGGCACCGCCGCATCCTCGAAGAAGACCTTCGCCAGATGGTGGCTGGTACCACCAATAGCGGGACCCCGGATTCTGACCACATCAGCGATCTCGCGATGGCCCGCGTGAAGCGGCGCCTCAGCCGGGGACGTTCGTCGCATTCTCACCCAGCGCTGGAAAAGCTCGACGCGGAAGCCCGCGACAAGTTGCGGTTGATGGGGCGCCAGCTCGTGGACCTCTTCGCCCGCTACATCAGTTCCGGCCGCAAGCGGGAGCGGTTCGTTGAAGACGCCCGCGTGATTGGCCGCGAGTACGGGCGCACGCTAGTCGGTCTCGAAGTTGGCCTGACTGCCGCCATCACCATGTTCAACTCGCTTCGCCACTCGCTCGAAGAGACCGCGACGCAAATCGCGACCGAGGCGAATCTGCCCACGGAGGACGCCGTGGAGGCCATGGAGAACATCCTCAGCCTCGCCGATGTCGTCCTCGAAGGAATGGCCGAGATTTACGAATCCTCGGCCAACCGCGCCTGAGTACGTTTACTTCGCCGGGTCCAGCACGTCCTTGAATCCGTACTTGGCGTGCGGGCCAATCACAATGTGCTCGAAGACGCCGATGCCCTTCTTCCGCCCCGCATTCACCTGGGAGATGGTTTGCACGTGCAGGTTGGCGAGCGGCTCCTCTTTCGAGAGGTCATATTGGAGGCCGTCCACCTCGTCTTCGCCAACCCACATGCCGTGGCCCCATTTTGGGTCGGTATAGCCAAGGCCCTTCATCAAGAAGTGGTAGAGCGGCTTGAACTCCAGCGTCATCGCGCGGCCCTTCGGCGGCGTCAGCGTGACCTTCGCACCACTGATGTAGCGGGTTCCCTTCTGGAAGGTGAGTTCGTGCTCAACTTCCGTTTCCGCCGCGGTGGCATCCGGGTATGGCGTCAGGATTGCTCCCGATTCGTGCCAGCGCGAACCGTCAGCGTTCTCCGAAACGGTGTAGAGCGTGCACGAGTCCTCGAAGTTGACAGGCGCCCAATTCCAGAAAAACTGCCGCGCCATCGGGACTGGGGCGCCTCGCTGGTCGCCGCCCCCGACGCCTCGGATTCCCCAGGAGTGGTCGCGCGAACCCCACCAACTGTCGCTGCTCACGTCGTGGTTCCTTCCATCGACGCCTAGCTTGCCGTTCCACGAGCCGTGCTG
>CAZDZP010000299.1:0-3278 GCA_964509855.1 uncultured Anaerolineaceae bacterium
CCTGGCCCTGCAGCAGTTCGAGGGCGTTGTTCGCCGAATCGGCGCCGCGGATGGTCGCGACCACCCAGTCGAGCACGTCGATGGCCTTGATGAGACCGACGAGCACGTGTTCGCGGTCGCGGGCTTTGTTGAGCCGATACTCAGTGCGCCGGGTAATGACACGGCGGCGGTGGTCGAGGTAGAGCTCGAGCGCACGCTTGAGGCCGAGCCGGCGGGGCTGACCGTCGACGATCGCCATCATGTTGATGGCGAAGGTGGAGCGCATGGGCGTGTGCTTATAGAGCAGGTTTTTGATCTGGGCGGCCTGGCCATCGCGCTTCAGGTCGATGACGATGCGCATGCCGTTGCGGTCGGATTCGTCGCGAAGGTCGCTGATGCCTTCAATCTTCTTGTCGCGCACAAGGTCGGCAATTTTTTCGATGAGCGAGGCCTTGTTCACCTGGAAGGGCAGTTCGGTGACGACGATGCGGGCGGCGCCGCTGCGGGAGGATTCTTCCATCACCGTTTGGGCGTGCATGATGATGCGCCCGTGGCCTTCGCCGTAGGCAAGGCGGACCTGCTCCGCGTTCTTGCCCACGAGCGCGATGCCGCGCGTCGGGAAGTCGGGGCCCTTCACGATTTCGAGCAGTTCGTCGAGCGTCGCTTCCGGCTTTTCGATGAGCAGCGTGATGGCGTCGGCGAGTTCGCCGAGGTTGTGCGGCGGGATGTTCGTCGCCATACCGACAGCGATGCCGGATGAGCCGTTGAGCAAAAGGTTGGGGATACGCGACGGCAGCACAACGGGCTGTTGGTAGCGGCCGTCGTAGTTGGGTTCGAAGTCGACCGTGTTCTCGTCGATGTCGGCGACGAGCTCTTCGGCGATGCCGGCCATGCGCGCTTCGGTGTACCGCATAGCAGCGGGCGGGTCGCCATCGACCGAGCCGAAGTTCCCCTGGCCATCCACCAGCTGGTAGCGCATGGAGAAGTCCTGGGCCATGCGAACCATCGCGTCGTACACGGGCTGGTCGCCGTGGGGGTGGTAGCGGCCCATAACGTCGCCAACGATGGAGGCTGACTTGCGATAGCCCGCGCCCGCGCGTGCGCCGGCTTCGAACATGCCCCAGACGATGCGCCGTTGCACCGGCTTCAGACCGTCTTCCACGCGTGGGAGCGCGCGCGCCACGATCACGCTCATGGCGTAGTCGAGATAGCTGTCGCGCATCTCCCGCTCGATGTTGATCGGGCGAGTGTTGGAGGAGGGTTCCATCGTCATAAAGGGACTCCGCGAAGGCGTGATACGCCGGGAAAACTGTTGACTCTATTGTACCATTTCGTGACCTGCAGGCCACTTTCCGGGCGTTTGCGTGGCATACTTCCGCCCATGGCCCAGATACAGATTGGCTCCGCTGACCTTGCCACCATCCGGCGCTCCTGGGAGGAACGCTGGTTCTCGTCGCTGACGGTGACCACACGACGTGACTACACACCGGAGGACGTCGAAGGCCTGGTGCTGCGAGACGAGAAGGGCGAGATTGCCGCACTGGTCACCTGGTACCAGGACGGCGCCGAAGCGGAGATTGTTACGCTCGATGCGTTTATCCCGGGGCACGGATATGGCATGCAGCTGATGGCGGAGGCGGAACGGCGGCTCTTCGACCGCGGCGCCGAGCGGCTCGTGCTCGACACAACGAACGACAACGTCAGCGCCGTCCGCGGCTACCTGCTGGCCGGGTGGCGTGTGGTCAGCATCCACCTGGACTACATGGACGAAACGCGCGCAAAGAAGCCGGGGATACCACCCATTGGTACGCACGGACTGCCCCTGCGCGACCACTGGGAACTGGAAAAGCTGGCGACGGATGCCGAGCCGCCAATGATCGGCGAAACGGTGGAGCCGATGGACCGCTTCCGCGAACGCATCGACGCCATCAACCAGCAGATTATCCACAGCATGGTGGACCGCTTCGCCGTGGTGCGGCGCGTAGGCGAACACAAGCGCGAAACGGGCGGCAGCGTATCCGACCCTGCGCGCGAAGAGGCGGTCGCGCAGGCAATGGAAACGGCGGCCGTGGCCAAGGGACTGCCCGAGGGATTCGGCGCCGACCTCGCCCGCCTCATCATCGACTACTCGAAGCGCGACGAAGCACGGGTGGTCGAAGGGAAGTAGCAGCGAGCGAGTTTGGCTACGGGATATACTGGGACAATGGAAACTCAGCGACCCGTGAAATTCGTAGTCGAACGCCATCCCGATGGCTACGTGGCGTATCCCCTTGGAGTCGAGGGCGCGGTCGTCGGCGATGGAGACACGTTTGACGAAGCGCTAGCCAACGCCAAGAGTGCGCTCGCGTTTCACGTTGAGACTTTCGGGCCAAGCGTCTTCGCTGACGAGGACATGATTCTCGAGGCCCGGGTCGTCGAGGACGTTGTTGCCTCGTGACAGCTTCCCGTCGGACGTTCCGAAGACGGAAGTTCTGCAAGCTCTTCGACAGCTCGGATTCGAGGTTGTGCGAGAGCGCGAGCACATCGCGCTACGCAAGCAGAACACTGATGGCACTCGAGTACCGCTAACGTTGCCGAACCACAGACGCATCAAGGGTTCGACGTTGCGAACAGCCTTGTCGCGGGCCGGTATTGGCCGGGGTGACTTCTTGGATGCGCTCGATTCAGCGCGCTGAATCGGCGTTTCGTGCGATGATCGGGCTATGCGCATGCGAACCGTCATAATCAATGGAGCCCAGGGGCTACGCCCCAAGAGCCGCACCGAACGGGCCATCGAGTTCATCATCCGCTGGCTGATCACGGCCGTCGCGGTGTGGGTTGCGGCGGCACTTGTAGGCGGTATTCACCTCGACGGGTGGCAGTCGATTTTGCTGGTGGCGCTCATCCTCGGCCTGCTCAACGCCATACTGAAACCGCTGCTGGTGCTGGGCGCGCTGCCCGCGCTCATCCTCACCCTGGGCCTCGGGCTCATCCTCATCAACACGGCGCTGCTGGCCCTGACGGCGTGGATCGCGGGCAAGTTCGACGACATCCGCTTCGCCATCGACGGCTTCTGGTCGGCGCTTTTTGGAGCGATCCTCATTAGCCTTGTGAGCTTCCTCATCACGCGCTTCATCCGGCCCGACCGCATCGCGCGGGAGATGGCGCGGTAGCGTTCGCGAACCTCGGCACCGTGCAAAAGGACCAGCACCGTTCCCGGGCTGGCCCTTTTCGTTTGCCTGCGAAGCGCGGGCTTAGTACCCGCCGCGGGCGTCCTTTTGGCCTTCGCCGGTGGCGAGGGGGCGCTCCTTGGGGGCGGT
>CAZDZP010000300.1:0-3263 GCA_964509855.1 uncultured Anaerolineaceae bacterium
ACCTGCAGTAAACCGGCACACCACTGGGATCGGCCAGGTAAAGGTCCTGTGCTAGAGCGTACGATCTGCATGTATCATACCTGTGAGCTGAGCAGATGAACCGAGAGAGAAATCCGGCTGAGCCGCGCACACGTAACTTTAACGAACTCACTATCGAGGAACGTGCTGCTGTCTTCTCCAACGAAGACCGCGCGACGTGGAGCGACGAATCTCTCATGGCTGCTATCGCCGCCCAGGACGACCGTGCCTTTGCGGCTCTCTATGACCGCTACGTTGATCTTGTGTACTCGGCGTCGCTCCGCGTATTGCTGGATAGCCAGCTCGCCGAGGACGCAACTCAGGACATCTTTGTTCGCCTCTGGCAGCGCCCGGAAACCTTTGTCCCTGCTCGTGGGCGCTTCATAAGCTGGCTGATGAGCGTGACGCGCAACCGGTCGGTCGACGAGGTTCGCTCCCGCGGGCGGCGCAATCGCCGCGAAGCGGCCACCTTCGAAGGCGCTGAAGAACCCGGGTCGAACCTCTCTTCTTCTCACCTCGATGACCCTGCCCACGCGGCCCAGGTCCAGGAGCAGCAGGTAACCGTTCGCGCGGCGCTCGAAACGCTCCCGGTGGACCAACGCAAAGCGCTGGAACTCGCCTACTTCGGCGGGCTTACCCAGCAGGAGATCGCGTTCGCATTGCATGAGCCGCTGGGCACCGTGAAGACGCGGATTCGCCTCGGCATGCAAAAGCTCCGATCAGCCCTCGAATCCGAACGGCAGGTGTAGCCGTGTCGAACAATGGTGGGCACATAAGCCAGGAAATGGCCGATGAGTTCGCCATCGGTTCGCTCGAACAGGAAATGGAGCGACTCGTCGCGCTGCACGCCGCTGAATGCGTTCGCTGCCGTGAGGTCGTTTTCGAAGCGGAGCGCGTGGCAGCGTCGCTCGGTATGGGCGTTCCGCTGGCGCCGGCGCCACCGCGGCTGAAAAAAAAGGTGCTGGTAGGAACCGGATTGCGGCGCCCCGGTGTTCTGCATTACGCCGCGAAGCTGACCCCAATGGCAGCGGGCTTGGCCGCCATAATCGTTGCAGCGGCGTCGTTCACGGGCATGGTCTCGCTGCGCGGCCAGGTCTCGGATCTGAAGCAGGAGAACCTTGTTCTCCGCGATGACATTCGCGATGTGGCCAGCCAGGAAGTTCAGATTTACGCGGCCACCCAACGGCTGGCGGAAATGGACGCCAAGTTCAACAAACTGGAGATTTCGTCGGCGGCGGATCGCCAACTGATAGCCGCGATGATGAGCCCGGAAAGCAAGTTCGCCGATGTGACTCCGCAGGTCGACGCGGGCAACCCCATCGGTCGGCTTATCTGGGAAGAAGACCAGGAGCGGCTCTGGTTCGTTGCCGACAAACTGCCGCAGCTTCCAACCGGGCAGACGTACCAGATTTGGGTTGATATCAATGGCGATTGGCAATCGCTTGGGACGTTCAATAGCGACACCGCTGGCACTGCGACCTACGTGCGCAATGTCCCCGGGGGCCTTGGGCGGTATGCGAGCGCTGTCGTCACCATCGAAACGATAGGCGGTTCGCCGGGTCGCGAGGGCCAGGCCGTGTTCCTCGTCACGAATCTCCCCCGCGACAACCAATAGCACGAAGATCTCCGGCTGTTTCCGCCTCGCGTCGGATTGCGGTAGCCTTCGTCCGTGTCCGATCTGCCCAGGCCCTTCTACATCGTGAACTTCCAGTCCGGCGGCGGCCGCACCGCTGAGCGCTGGCCCAAGCTGCAATCCGCACTCGCAGCACGCGCCATCGACGGCGACTTTTCCATCACCGAACGCCCCTGGCATGGCTATGAGATAGCGCGCCAGGCGCTGCGCGAGGGGTTCACCACCGTCGTGGCAGTTGGCGGCGACGGAACGGTTTACGAGGTTGCCAACGCAATCCTCGATGAGGGCATGGCTGAAAGCGCGACCCTCGGCACCATTCCCATGGGCACTGGCAAGGACGTCGCGAAGTGCCTTGGCATGGACAAGGCAACGAAGGCCATCCGCGCGATCGCCGAAGGTGCCACGCGGACGATCGACGTTGGCCGGCTTGAATCGATCGACAACCGTGGAGCGCCGATGGTCCGGCATTTCCTTGTCGAGGTGTCCGCCGGCTGGGTGCCCGAAGTTTCTGCGGCCGTCCCGCGCAGGCTAAAGCGCCTCGGCGACACTGCGCCGTACATCGTCACGGCGCTCGCCAAGACCCTCGGCGATATGGGCCGCGACTTCGTTGTCGAGATTGACGGCGAGTTCCATGACGGGCGCTACAGCACCATCAGCGTGCACAACCTCGAGTACTGGGGGGGCGATCTCCTCGTCGCTCCAGGCGCCCTTCCCGATGACGGCCTGCTGGACGTGATTCGCTGGCGAGACCTTGGACGCGTGGCCATCTTCAAGGCGATCCAGGGCCAGCGCAGTGGTGGGACCCATCTCGACATGGACGGCATTGACCATCACCCGGCAAAGCTTGTGCGGCTCGCTTCAGGGAAGAAGACAAGGCTCGACATCGACGGCGAATTCGGCGGCTACCTCCCGGCGACGATTTCCGTCATCCCCGCATCCCTGCGCATTCTCGCGCCGCCCGCATAGGCTCGTGTCCCTGTTCCCGGTAATGCTGCGGTGAAGGTTCTCTCCCGCCCCGACTGATCACCCCCGGCCAAAGCCCCGTACAACAGGGCGTGAACAACAAGCCAACCAAAGTCTTCGCCGCCCTCATTGTTTCTGCCGCCCTCGCCCTTGGCGCCTGCGGAGAAGGTGACCAGCCGGCCACGCCCACGGAAGTGCCGGTAGCGGCCGCGACTGGTTCGACTCCGGCTGAATCCGCTGTGCAGGTAGCGCAGTTCAAGTTCGCCCCGGCGCAGCTTGAAGTCGCCGCCGGGACCACCGTCCGCTGGGACAACTCCGACGAGATTCTGCACACGGCAACGTCCGGCGCCCCGGATGCAGCCACTTCCGATTTCGACGGCCAGATGTCCGGCGCTGGCACCAACTTCTCGTTCACGTTTGAAACCCCGGGAACGTACGCCTACTTCTGCAGCCGCCACGTCTTCATGACGGGGGAAGTCGTTGTGACGTAGGACCACCGGTTTCCCCACACCCAACACGCCCAAATCGCCAGCTCGCTGGCCAAGGAGAACCAAATGACTCGCCAACACCTTCGCAAATTCACTCTCGGAAGCGGCGCTCTCGTCGTGTCGGCCGGGCTCCTCTTCGGAGCTTGCGGCAGCGACGACAA
>CAZDZP010000301.1:0-3257 GCA_964509855.1 uncultured Anaerolineaceae bacterium
CCACGGCTTCCAGCACAGCTACGACGACATGAACTTCACCGCGCCGTACCTGTCCACGATCCAGGCCCGCACGCTGATCGTCCACGGCGACCGCGACCCGTTCTTTCCGGTGAACATCCCCGTCGAGATGTACCGCGCGATCCCGAGGTCCTACCTCTGGATCGTTCCCAACGGCGGCCACGGACCCCATCGCGAACACGCGAAGGAGTTCTTGCGGCTGACAAAAGAATTTCTCGCCGGCGAGTGGAAGTGATCCTACAGTGTAAACGGGGGAATATCAGCCGGAAGGCCGACACGCATAAAGAAGCGGGCGAATGCCTGGGAAAGGTGTTCTCTGTATGGTGGCATAAGCCGAATTCTAGGCGCCCGCTTCGCTTGTTCCCGAACGAATTCCACAGGGAGTGAATGAATTCGCCGAAAATCTACGACCCGCGGCTCCGAAGCGAGATGCTCGTGCTCGAAGCGATTCAAGATGTGAAAGGCTGGCATGCGGCCTTTACGTGCGTCTTCCCAAGCGCTGGGCTTGGAGAATATCCCCTTGCTAAAGTCACTTCTTTTCCACAACACGCAAAGCAAGACATCCTCTACTTTCTCTCGAGCCTTCTGAAGATCGCAAGACTGCGATAGGATTACGACATCGAGACTATTGCATACAAAGGGTATCTTCGACTCGCCTCCGAGCGCGTCTGCCGGGAGGTCTGAGGGCGGCTCGAATACCGGACACGCCTCCAAAATATCGCCTTGTGCGAGTTCGTCGCTATCGCCGTCGTCGACATTGACAACTCTATACCATGGGTATTCGATCCGATGCACTGACCGGGCCATGATTTATCCCCACGGGTCTTCGATCGGACGCGGCTTGGGGCGTCCTCGAAAACGGACGGAGGCAAGTATTGTCGATGGCTTCCGCGCTGGCGGTCTCTCGATATAGGCGTCCCAGTCGAGCATTTCATGATCGCTACGATCCGGAAGATGGCGAAGACCAACGGAGCGCAACGCTTCGGCCCAACAGACGTCAAGTCGGTGCTCATCAGACGACAAGAAATGGCTAGGCCCGTGACTGAGAATGCGTTCGCGCGCCACAAGGCTCGCGGGGCTCTCGAGAAGGTTCTCGCAGACCTTTCGCCATCCTTCTCGAAGACTATGCTCGCGAAAGCAGAGCATGCTTGCCAGATGTATGTCACGCTCGTCGGAGACGGACGACTGCGAGATATCGGAAGAAACCGGAGAATCCAGATCTAGTGCAGACACGACGGCACTGTCGCCCGGGATCGACCGGAACGAGAAGCTCATAAAGGGCGGCGCGAGGGCGCTCATGTCATCTTCCTCCAATAGCGCTTCTGGACTTCGTCGCCGGTGAGATCGTCAAAACTGCGCACAATCCATTCGCGGGCGACATCGAACCAGCGCAACATCGCAGCTGGCGACAAATCGTCTGGCAATCCGCGGACGGTTAGCTCGAAGAGAAGCAGGGGTCTCCGATCGTCGCGCCTTATTCCGCTACGTATATTCGTGTGCAAACGTGCCGTCTTCTCAGGTAAATCGAAACTCACGCTTAGATTGCACGCCGAAGGCCGTGAAAGGAAGCGGCCAGCCGAGCCTCTCCATACGAAGTCTGGGAACACTCGCCCCAAATCTCTTAGGTCGTCCCACCCCGCGCCCTGCGGTATGTGGTTGACATATGTCATCTCATACTGCGAGGGTTCAAGTTCGCCAATCTCGTTGTCGGACAGGAACCGAACGAAAGTCTCGTACCGTTCGTGGAACTTCTGCTTGACTTCGTAATAATGAGGGTAGTCGCTCTGGGCGCTGGACTTCTTCCAATTATGCAGAAAGCGATCGCGCTGGACCTGCACGATACCCGTGCCGTCCTGGTGCAGGAACCAGACTCGCGGAAGCAACGGGTCGGGGATCTCGACCGCGTTCTCCGGCAGCGCGTTGTCGAACCTCTCGACAACCGGAAAGAGCGGGCTAGTGTCCTGGCAGGTGACGTACCCGTCGGGCTTGAATCGCTCCCAAAGCTGCCCGAAGTGCGACACGGCGAAGCGCCTTAGCGGCTTAAACTGTACTCCGCAAACGACCTCCGCGATCGGCGGATCGTCGAAGTGCCAAATCGACTGAGTGTCTGGCGTAGTCTTCATCGGAACAATCCACTTAAGCCATCGCTTCGGCCCACATCGTCCCGGCCCAACCGCTGGCGATGCGCTTGCGGGGCGACGCCTCCGATCATTGGACGTGCGGGAACGAGAAACGGTTCGAGCGAGCGATACTCGCAAGGATACAACAACCGGATCGGGACGAGCAGAAGGCGCAACTGCAACCTCGGATTGGCCCTCTCGCCAACGCCTACGCCCGCCCCCGCTCCTGCCGCGCCATGTCGTACAGCGCCTTGATGTAGCCGATGCTGAACGCCCAGCCGGTCTTGCGGTCGCCCACCATCTGCGGCACGTGGTCGGCGATCAGGATGCCGCGGAAGTCCACGTCCACCAGCGTGCGCATCAACTGGCGCATGTCGGTGTAGCCGTCGTCGACGAACGTCTCGACGAAATACGGCACCGGGCCGGTGACGTTGCGGAAGTGGATCTTCCACAATTTGTCCATCTTGGCGAACTCGCGCACGGCGTCCAGTACGTTGAGCCCCGTGTGCGCGCCGCCCTCCATCCAGGTGCCGCAGCACAGGCAGACGCCGACGTTCGGGCTATTGGCGATTTCGAGCGCGCGCACGTAGCCGTCGAACGTGCCGAAGATGTGCCGGGGCACGCCGCCGAGTTCCGGGACCGGCGGGTCGTCCGGGTGAACGCCGATGCGTACGCCGGCCTCCTCGGCCACCGGCACGACTTGCTTGATGAAATACGTCCAGTTCTCCCAAAGCTCTTCTTTCGAGAACCGGCGGCCGTGCGACAGCGGCTCCTCGAACACGTCGCCCGCCCAAAAGCCCTTGGCCGTCGCCTGACGGAAGGCGCGGGCCGAGGCGCCGCCGCGGGTCTTTTCGCGGTCGGAACTCCAGATGCCGTTGCCCATGTGGGCGTACGTCGTGTAGCGGATGCCGGCCCGGCCCAGGTCGCGGATGTACTGTTTGTATTCCTCGATCTTCTCGTCGCGGCCGGGCAGGTTGAGCGTCACCTCAGGCATGTTGTGCACCGAGGAGTTACCCATGTTCGAAATTTTCAGGCCGGCGGCCTCGGCGCGCTGGCGGTGGGCGATGTAGTCGTTCAGCTCGCGCTGGCGGCCCGGGATGGCGACGTACTCGACGCCCA
>CAZDZP010000302.1:0-3254 GCA_964509855.1 uncultured Anaerolineaceae bacterium
CGGCGGCGCGGCGGTTGCCGCCGGTGGCGTACACCATCTGGCCGAACGGGGTGTGCCCTGCATGCGCTTCGACTGGCGGGGCATGGGGCTCTCAGGGCCGCTGACTTCGCCTATCTCGGTCGCCCACCAGGCTATGGACCTGGAGGCTGTCTGCGAGGCCGTGGGGGAACCGGTCGACCTCGTCTCGTGGTGCATGGGCTGCTTCCCGGCGGCGACGGTCGCGGTCACCCGGCCGGAGCTCTGCCGCTCACTCGTCATGGTCGTACCCGATTTCGAAGGATCTGACAGCCACTACGGGTCGCTCTTCGCAGTCCGGACGACGATGGACGACCTCGACTGGCGTGAGATGATCGTGCGGAACGACATGGACCTTTCCAGCGCAGACGCCCTCGCCGTCGCAAAGCACTGGCAGAGGGAGGTGCCCCGCGAGGTCGTCGATGCCCACCTGGAGGCCGGGGCAGCAGGTTCGCTGGCAGAACTGGCGCCACGACTGGCCATCCCCACCGGTGTGATCGCGAGCGTCCGCGCCCGGCGCCAAGCCGAAGCGGTGATTGCCGCGATACCGCACGCGAGTTTCCGTTACGTCGATGAACTGCATGTCAATGCAGAATCGGGCCGCGCCATCCGTGAGCTGCGTGAACTCGTAACGGGTCAGGCCGCGCCATCAGCCAATGGCCACGTTCCAGCTGAGATATCCGACCGCGAACGCCAGGTGCTCGCCCGGCTCGCCACCGGCTGCACCAACGAATCCATTGCCGCCGAACTCACCCTCAGCGTCCGCACGGTCGAGCGGCACGTGCAGAACATCTACAACAAGCTGGGCGTGCACAACCGCGTGGAGGCGGCAAACTGGGTCGCCCGGAACGGAGATCGATGATGGACACCAACCCCCTCACCATCCGCGAGCTGGAAGTCCTTCGGATGGTCGCCGGCGGCCATTCCAATGCTGACATCGCAAAGGAACTCGTGGTGAGTCCCCATACAGTAGAACGCCACGTCTACAACATCTGCAGCAAGATTGGCGTGCACAACCGCGTGGAGGCGGCGACCTGGGCCACGCGCAACGGGCTGCTTTAGCCGTGGCTCCTTAGTTCCCCAGGACCAGCGCGAAGACTTCGCGGCGCATGGGGACCGGGAAGGTGAGCGTGACGATGTCCCCGGGCTTGATAAGCGTGTCTCCGCTGGGCACCAGGACGACACCGTCGCGGGAGATGGTAAGGATGCGAACACCGGCGGGTAAGCCCGCCGTCGCGAGCGTCGCCCCTGCGATCGGGGAGTCCTCCGGCAGCTCGAGTTCGAGCGTGTGGACATTTTCGGTGACGGGGGAAAGCGGCCGCACGTGCGAGCGGACGGCGCGGCGGTAGGTTCGCAGCAGATTACGCATGTCGATGGCGCCGAGGACCGGGCCGCCTTCGCCATCGATCACGGGCAACCAGCGCCGTTCGTAGTTCGTCAGCGCGTCGATGGCTTCATCGAGTGGCCCGTCCGCGAGCACCACGGTGGGGAAGGGTTTGACGAGGCCCGCGATGGTCAGTGGCGCTTCTTCCGCGCGCTCTTCGCCGAAGGAGCGCAGGGTGGCTATGTCGATGTCGCCGATGGGTCGATGGCCTTCGTCCACCACGATGGCGAAGGAGGTGCGCGCTTCGTTGAGCGAACGCAGCGCGGCCATCGGCGACATGGAGGGCGTGAGGTGCGGCACCTGGATGACAGCCCGGTGCGCGGGGACGGCCGTGAGCAGGGGGAAGGCGAAGCGGTCGCGGTAGGCGGGGGAGTCGGCGCGGGTCTCCACCTGGCTGGGGAAAATGCTGTAATTGCCGACGAGCAGCGTCGCGATGGCGACGGCGACCATGGCCGGGGCGAGCAGCGAAAGGTTGCCTGTCATTTCGGCGACCATGAGGAGCATGGCCAGCGGCGTGTGGGCGATGGCGCCGAACATGGCAATCATGCCGATGATGACCATTGGCCCCGGTTCTTCCGGGAAGCCTGGAAGCTGGTGGCCGAGACGCCACAGGGCCGCGCCGGTGAGCCCGCCAATGACCATGCCCGGGCCGAACACACCGCCGGAGCCGCCCGAACCCACGGAAAGCGAGGTGGTGAGGATGCGGATGAACGGCAGCAGCACGAGGAGGAGGAGCGGGAAGCTGTTGACGCCTTCTTCGGTGAAGGCCTGCTGCACCCAGCCGTAGCCAACGTGGATGGCTTCCGGGGCGGCCATGCCGATACAGCCGACGATGAAACCGCCGACCGCCGGCTTGATCCAGACGGGGATGTTGAGCCGGGTGAAGAGCGCGCCGATGCCAAGGAAGCTGCGGGCGTAGAGGAGGCCGAGCAATCCACAGATGACGCCGAGCGTTGCGTAGTACGGAATCTCCTGGGGGCGGGAGAAAGCAAAGCCCCCGGCGCCGCCGAAGATGGGGTCGAATTCGCTGTAACTGCCGAAGATGGAGTAGGCGACAATGGAGGAAATGAGCGCCATGAGAACGGCGTCGGCTTCGAAGTCGTGCTTGTAGAGCACTTCGGCGCCCGTCATGGCGCCGCCGAGTGGGGCGCGGAAGATGGCGCCGATACCGGCGCCCATGCCGGCGACAAGGACCTTGCGCCGGTCCACCGCGCCGAGGCCAAGGCGTTGGGAGAGCACGGAGCCGATGGCGCCACCGATTTGTGCCGTCGGGCCTTCGCGGCCAGCCGCGCCACCGGAGCCAATGGTGATGGCGGAGGCGACCAGCCTCGCGGGGATTGTGCGCACCCGCATGCGCCCACCCTCCTGGTGGAAGGCGTTGATGGTGGCGTCCAGCCCGCCACCGCCAGCTTCTGGAGCGAAGTAGCAAATGATGAGCCCGACTGCCAGGCCGCCAAGGGCGAGGAGTGGGGGTAGCGCCCAGAGACGCGTGGGACCGCTGCCAACGGGGTCGCCTTCGCCGATGGCGTTCGGTGGGTAGAACCCGGCGATGCGCCCAAGAAGGTTCGTGGTGGCGAATTCGATGGCTTCGATGAAGACGATGGCGGCGAGCCCGGCGAAGATGCCAACGAGCACCCCAAGCCACACCGCCTGCCAGAGTTGTTGCGAACTAGCACGCCGGATGCGCAGACCTGTCCGTCTTCGCCACGCGCGGGAAGTCACCTTGTGGCGATGCTACACGCGCGTGCTTTGCGGTCGAGTTGCGTTCGGGCAGCACTATCGGCGGAAGGGGACTCGCAACTTGAAGTGGGGCCGGGGGATGGCCCATTCGAAGAGGTACCAGCGGCGCTTCGGC
>CAZDZP010000303.1:0-3243 GCA_964509855.1 uncultured Anaerolineaceae bacterium
TCAACAAGCCAGAGAAGCTCAACGCTCTCTCCTGGGGTTCCTGGGCCGAAATCGAAACCGCCATCCACATGGCGCAGGACGATGACGATGCGAAGGTAGTGCTCATTACCGGCGCCGGCCGCGGCTTCTGCGCCGGCACCGACCTCACCGGGCCCGGCGAAGAAGCCGAGTGGCATCCCCGCCCCTACACGGGCCGCGACCTGCTCACCCGCTCCCGCTACCGCGGCACCGAGCTTGTCTACAACTGCACGAAGCCCACCATTGCCGCCGTCAACGGCGCTTCGGTTGGCGCTGGCTTCTCTCTCGCGCTCGCCTGCGACATCCGCATCGCCAGCGAAGCCGCGCGCTTCAGCGCCATCTTCGTGAAGCGCGCCATTGTCGCCGACACCGGCGCCACGTGGTTTCTCCCGCGCATCATTGGCATGGAGCAGGCGCTGAAGCTGCTGTATACGGGCCGCATCATCCCCGCTGATGAGGCGCTCCGCATCGGACTCGTCAGCGAAGTCGTCCCCGCCGACCAGCTCGAGTCAGCGTCAACCGCCCTCGCTCGTGAAATCGCCACCGGGCCATCTGTCGCCATCGAGCTCATGAAGCGCCTCGCCCACGAATCCCTGGCCAACCCGCTGCACGTGCAAATCGAGCAGGAACAGTTCCTCCAGCAGATCACGCAGAGGACCGAGGACGTGAAGGAAGGCCGTCTCTCCTTCCTCGAAAAGCGCGAACCGATCTTCCAGGGGCGCTAGCGGAGAAAAGTTCGCCAGGCCCTGTAAGAAAGTGCGAGTTCGCCGGTCTTAGCTTCACAACCGCCGTGGAGCGAACCGATGAACTACGTTGAAACCGCAAAGAGTGCCGCCATTGGCGCCGTCGCCGCCGTCCTGATCGCAGGCGGAGTGAGCATGGCGCTCTCCCCCACCCACTCCATCCCCACGTCCCCGGGCGACTTCGTCCCCTTCGGCCAACGCGGAGACCGCGACAGCAAGCCGGAGGCACCGGACGCAGCCGATGAAGCAACGCCGGAAGCCTCGGCGACCGGGTCGCCGGTTGAACGCGTCATCCGTTTCGTAGGTGGCGCCACGGAGTCTCCTGTTCTTCCCACCGCCACGGCCGTGTACGTCCCCCCGACCGCGACGCCCACGAATGTGCCGCCGACTTCTACTCCAACGGAAGTACCCACGGAAGTGGCGCCCCCGACCGCTACACCGACGGCCGACCTCCCGCTGTTGGCGCCGCCGACCGCTACGCCCACGCCCAACCTGCCCGTTCTCGTACCGCCCACTGCTACACCCACGCCCGACTTTCCGGTACTCGTCATGCCGACCGCTACGCCTACGCCCAAGCTGCCCGAGCTTGCGCTCCCGACGCGCACGCCCACGCCGGAAAAGCCCGGGCTGAAGATTCCGCTGAACACACCCACGCCAACTCCCGGTATCAAAGTCCCCTTCAATCCTGGACTGTTCATCACCCCAACGCCGGTGACGTACATTCCGCTCGACCCCGGCTTCTTCGCGACGGCTACGCCCACCCCGGGCTTCATTCCCATCCTTGTCCCCAGGGATACGTTCCAGTTCGACCCGAAGATGTTTGCGACGCCGACTCCGTCCATACAGTGGACGCTGCCGACCGGCACCTTCTACCTGGATCCGAAAAAATAGTCGTCTGCAATTGCGAAACGAGGGCGCATCTACAAACGATGCGCCCTCGTTGTTGGTGCGACCCAGGAGACGGGCCTATTGGACTTCGAAAACAAACTCCACTTCGACCGGCACGCCCATCGGTAATTCGGCGACGCCAACTGCAGCGCGTGCATGATGCCCCGCTTCGCCGAACACATCGAGCAAAACTTCTGACGCGCCATTAATCACCTTGGGATGTTCGATAAAGCCGTTGGCACTTGCAACAAAGCCGCCGACGCGCACGGCCTGCTTAATTGCATCGAGCGTCCCGAGGTGACGTTGTGCAATTGCAAGTGCGTTGAGCGCGCATTGCCTCGCGAGTGCCGCCCCTTCTTCAATGCTCACACCTTCGCCGCATTTCCCGTGTCGGAGCACCTTGCCATCCACTATTGGCAGTTGGCCGGAAATGAACAAAAGGCTGCCGGCCTGCACGCAGGGGGAATACAGCCCGGCAGGGGGTGGCGGCTTGGGAAGTACAATACCAAGTTCGGCTAGCCGCGCCTCAATACTCACTGTCGTCACCGGCCAATTGTTGCACAACGCTGTCGAATTCTTCGGAGCTGTAACATTCGATGACGATTCGTGCGCCTTTTTTCTGGGGTTGTACGGTAACGCGTGTACTGAGCGCGCGCTGCAGACGCTTCTCGATATCGGCAATCATTGCATCACGACGGGTAAGTGTTGGCGCCGGTGCTGCGCTTCCGGGCGCCGCCTGGATTCCCGCAACGCGCCTTCGCACAAGTGCCTCGGTGTCGCGCACGCTCAGGTGGCGGCGGGCAACTTCGCGCCATGTTTCAATCCTGGAGCGTGCATCCTGCAAGCCTAATAGCGCGCGGGCGTGTCCCTCGGTAATCTCGCCCTCCACCAGGCTGCGGCGGATTTCCTGTTCCAATCCGAGAAGGCGCAATGCGTTTGCGACGGCCGCGCGGCTCTTGCCAACGCGCCGCGCAGCGTCTTCCTGGGTCAGCCCGTATTCGTCGACCAGCCGCCGATACGCCATCGCCTCTTCGATCGGGTTGAGGTCGGCGCGCTGGATGTTTTCGATGAGCGCGAGTTCGAGCAGTTCCGCGTCGGCCGCGTCCCGATTCACGATGGGAACGGTCTGCAGGCCAGCCAGCCGCGCCGCCTGCAGACGGCGTTCGCCAGCGATCAGCCGGTAGCTGCCGTCGTTGTCGCGTGTGACCACCAGCGGTTGAATGATCCCGTGCTGCCGGATGGAGTCGGCCAGTTCCCGTAGTTTCTCCGGCTCGAAATGGGTGCGCGGCTGTTCCGGGTTGGGCGAAATGAGATCGATGTCCAGGAGGTCCGGGCCGGCGCGTCGCGGGAGCGGCGCCGGGGTTTCATCACCCTGTGGTTCAACCCGCGGCGGAGTGACCGCAGCTGGCGGCGCGGGCGGGGGCGGAGCGTCGTTAGCTGGCGGAGCCGCTTGAGGCGGTTCCGGTTCAGCAGCCGGTTCGGGAGTGGGTGCGGGTTGGGGCCGGGCACTCGAAGGGATGAGGGAATCCAGCCCACGTCCCAGGCCTCGTTTCGGCTGTGTCATACGGCGACTCCTGTTCGTTCGAGCACTTCG
>CAZDZP010000304.1:0-3215 GCA_964509855.1 uncultured Anaerolineaceae bacterium
TTCCGCAGGCCGCGACCGATCCCCAGGTTCGCGAACGCGGCATGCTGCAGGAAGTAACGCACCCGGAAGCGGGCACCATCCCCATCGCCAACACGCCATTCCGTATGTCACGCAGCGAATCCGGCATCAAGGGGCCGCCGCCGAACTTCGGACAGCACACGCGCGACGTGCTTGGCGAACTGCTCGGCATGGGCGCCGCGGAAGTCGAGGCGCTGGTGGAAGCGGGCGTCGTGCTCACGAAGGGCGGGCCCGACATCGAAGCCATTACCTAAGCCGTAGTCAGCTTTCGCCCTCGCGATAGAGACGCTGCCTTTCGATGTATTCGCGGACCCCGGGGGCGAGACCAGCTGGGTCATCACCGCTTTCGAGCGCCTCGCGCTGCTGTGACGACGAGAGCTTCGCCGGTTCGGGATCGATTTCGCGGAGAACGATGCGGTCGGCGAAGTCTCGGACGATGGGAGTCTCGAGGTAGCGGTGGACGTCCTGGATGGACTCCTCGCCGCGGTTCGCTGCGATAAG
Source organism: uncultured Anaerolineaceae bacterium (assembly GCA_964509855.1). Taxonomy (GTDB): domain Bacteria; phylum Chloroflexota; class Dehalococcoidia; order Tepidiformales; family Tepidiformaceae; genus CAZDZP01. Next base: position 520 of record CAZDZP010000304.1, read on the forward strand.
GCGATGGTCCTTGAAGAAGGGTTCGAGTTCGGCCGCCATCGCTTTCAGACGATCTGAGTCGCTGGGGGCACGGTCACCTTCGCCGTAGTAGCGCGGATCGAAAACGCGGACGAGCGTATCGAAGCCGACAATGAAGTCGAACCCAACGCCGGGATTGCGCACGCGAAGGCTGACCGCCTGGTCGATGATCCGGGCGGCGTTCGAGGCAAGGACAGCAATGTCGGGCCGATGTTCGTGCAGCGAAAGCAGCATGCCCACGCGGTGGGGAATCGTTGCGCCGTAGAGACCCTTGTCGACGTTGCGCGTGCTCAACAGAGCGGCCGCCATACCGATGTCCTCAACGGAGCAGGCGACTTCGAGGAGGTGTAGATGCGCGCGCGTGGGAGGGTTGAACGCGGAAGGAAGCACCGCGACGCGGGGAAGAAACTCTTCGTTCGGGTCCACCCGCAGTACAGTGAAACCGGGTTCTTCCATGAGAGACCGCAGGAGCGACTCGACGCCAGCAGCGGAACCGTCACTCATCGTGGACGGGGCGCGTGGGGTACTAGTGCCGAGACTGGCCGGTCGCCCACTGAACGGAAAACAGTTCTTCGGAAGGGAGCCATTCCTTCATGATACGCCGGCACTGGTGTGTGCTCGCATTGAGGTCATGCGTGATGAGACGCCAACCAGGTGGGGGTGCATCGCTCACGCAATGGAGGCGCCGGTTCGCAGGGTCGTAGAAAATTCCGCTCATGTGCTTCACCTCCTTCGGTGATCATCTTCATCATTATCTTCGGCTATGGATAGATAGCCTGAAGTAAGGGTCTTCCAATCTTTACCGTCAGGTATCCCCTGTTCCGGGGAGGCCAGCCCACATCCTTCGGGATGGCGGACTGGCGCGGTTCCGGGGCGCGTGGGTAGTGTTCGCGCCGTGAGACAGCCCGATAGCCACGTGCTCGTGCTCTTCGCGGGTGTGCTTGCGACCTCGTGGGCGGCGATATTCGTGCGGCTGGCTGATGAAGCCGAACCACTCAGCATCGCTGCCTATCGCATGCTCTTCGGCGCCACGGCGATGGTGATCATCGCGCTCGTTGTCAGCCGGGGAAGAGTGAGCCTGCCCGGTTTGCGACCGTGCCTGTTGTTGTTGCTAAGCGGAGCCTTCCTCGCGCTGCACTTCTGGACGTGGTTCGCCTCACTGGAGCGAACGAGCGTGGGGAGCAGCGTGGTTATCGTGGCGGCTCAGCCGTTGCTGGGCGCGCTGCTAGGATTCGCCGCGTATCGAGAACGGCCCGCGCGAGCGGAATGGCTGGGCATCGGCATCGCGTCCGTCGGACTGCTCATCATCGCCGGGTTCGACCTTGTGAACGGCTCGCCGGACCTCGCCGGGAACGCGCTGGCGTTGCTGGGCGGCATTTTCGGCGCGGCCTACCGAACCGTGGGCCGGGGGATGCGCCGCACTATGGGGGCGACCGGCTACAGCGCGACTGTCTACATGGTCGCGGCCGGGCTGCTCTGGATTGGCGTCGCGGTCGAGCGGCCCGCAGTGAGCGGCTTCGGGGGCGATACCTGGACGTTCCTGTTGCTGCTCGGACTGGTGCCTCAGCTAATCGGGCACACGGCGTTCAACTGGGCGTTGGGTAGACTCAGGGTCGTGACGGTGGGTATTGCGGCACTGGGAGAGCCGGTGTTCGCCACGCTCATCGCGATCCCGGTCCTGGGCGAAGCACCGGGCGCCGGTGTGGTTGCCGGTGGGCCGCTGATCATTGCCGGGGTTATCGTGGCTCTGCGCGGAGTCGCCACGGAGCAACGCTACCCATCCGGCTCGGACGGGCGGCACAATGCCGCGAACGATCCGAAGGGGGTGCGGAAATGAAAGTACTGGTAACGGGTGGAACGGGATTCGTTGGCTGCCACGCCGTGGCCGCCATGGTGCACGCCGGGCACGAAGTGCGCCTGCTTGTGCGGCGACCGGAGCAGGTAGCTGTGAGCTTCGCTCCGATAGGAATCGACTTCCCCGAAGACGTGGTGAAAGGCGATGTAACGGATGCTGAGTCCATAGCCCGTGCGATGGAGGGCTGCGATGCCGTCGTTCACGCCGCCTCCGTGTACTCATTGGACCCGCGCAAGGCGAAGGAGATTCGCAAGACGAACGTTGGCGGAACGAAAACCGTGATCGACGCGGCGCTCGCCGCCGGCGCAGACCCCATCGTTCATGTCTCGAGTTATGGCGCGCTGCTGCCGGCGCGGTCGGGCAGACTGGACCACGAGACCGAGCCGGGAGCCGGACTCGGTCCCTACACGGGTTCGAAAGCGGATTCGGAACGGCTGGCCATGGAGTACCAGGAGAAGGGGCACCCGGTGGTGACGGTCATGCCCGGCGGCGTGTGGGGTCCCTTCGACCCGTACTTCGGCGAATCCGACAAGATTGCGACCGACTTCCTCAAGGGCCGTATGCGGACGCTGAGCGCGAAGGGGGGCTTCCCGATCGTTGACGTGCGGGACGTGGCCGCGGCTATCGCGGGGACACTCGAAGCGGGCAAGGGGCCGCGCCGGTATCTCGTTGCGGGCACCTTCGTTTCGTCGGCCGAGATGGGCAAGCGGCTATCGGAGCTAACTGGCACCCGTCGCCGTTTCGTGAACCTGCCGACCGGGATGATGGGCGTGAGCGCGGGGCTCTTCAACGCCATCGCGAAGGTTGTACCTTTTCCGCTGAC
>CAZDZP010000305.1:0-3212 GCA_964509855.1 uncultured Anaerolineaceae bacterium
GACTGAGAAGTAGTGCTGCGCCCCGGTGTCGCGCGCCACAAACATGTAGTACGGAATGAGGCCGAGGTTGACCTGCTTACGCCACATTTCGCCCCAGGCTTCGGGCGTGTCGTTGATGTTCTTCATGATGGGCGACTGGGTGCGAATCTGCGCGCCTGTCGCCTGTATGCGTTCGATGGCTTCCTTCACCGCAGGGGTGCTGAGTTCGACCGGGTGGTTGAAGTGCCCCATGAGAGCGAGATGGATTCCGGCTGCCTTCACCTTGCGGAAGAGCGCCAACACATCCTCGGCATCCCGGTCCGTGGTGAAGCGATAGGGCCAATACGACAGTGACTTTGTACCAATGCGGATGGTGTTGAGGTTTGGGAGCTTCGCATCGAGCAGTGGTTCGATATAGACAGCGAGATTCTTCGCGCTCATCACCATCGGATCGCCGCCGGTAAACAGTACATCCGAGACTTCCGGGTGAGCGCGGAGGTAGTCAACCAGCAGGTCGGTTTCGCGCATGGCGAACTTCAGCGAATCGTCGCCGACAAACTGCGGCCAGCGGAAGCAGAACGAGCAGTACGCGTGGCAGGTTTGGCCATTGCTGGGGAAGAAGAGGACCGTTTCCCGGTACTTGTGTTGCATGCCTGGCAGCCGCTCGCCGTAGATCTCGGGGACGTTGTGCTCGAGCTGGCCGGCGGGATGAGGATTGAGGGCGTGGCGAATATCGTTAGTAGCCTCTTCGGCATCCTGGCTGTGCGGACCGTTCGTCAACGCGGCGCGCATTCGCTCGTAGTGATGCTGCTCCAGCATTCCAGGCTGTGGAAAGTTGAGCACGAACATGGGGTCATGGGGGATGTTGTCCCAGTCGATCAGCTGCTCGGCCACGTAGTTGTTGGTTTTGAAAGGAAGGACATTCCCTACGACGCGCACGGCCTCGCGCTGTTCGGGCGAAAGCCGCTCGAACTGCGGGAGCGTTTCGATGTTGTTGAGCGTATAGGCCTTGTAGCGCGCTGGTCCGGCGCCGGAAGAGTTGGGGGCGGTCATGGTGTTCTCCTCCGTGACTGCTGAAGATGCCTCCGGGCAAGGTGCGCCCGGGTATCGACGGGTCGGCGTTGCTAAACGAACGAGGGCTAGGCTTCTCCGCCGATATCGCGGTTTGCCCATTCGAAAGCGAGTTCGTGGAATCGGCCCTCGTAAGCGGCCATGTGCGTTTGCGAGGTGGCGACCACGGAACGAAGAACCTCGATGCTTTCGGTGTTGTCGCCCCGGGTTGCAGTGGCACGGGAAATCAGCTGGTCGAGCGCCGAAAAAATGCGCACGTGGTCATCGAAGAGGCCCTGCAGACTGCTGCCGAGGTCGGGTCGCGTGCTGGCGAGATGCAGCAACGGGCCTGAGTCGGAATTGCAGATGCTTGTGTGAACCTGGAAGGCCTTGCGAGCTTCGAGCGCATTTGCGACCAGGCGCCATGCCCCCATCCTGTTGGGTTCGCGGGCGATCGCCTGGCTGGCGTCGGAGAGCAGGCGCCGAGCTGCCACGAGAGCTTCGTAGCCGATTCTCGCATCGCGCTCGTCACGGGCTGCCGCGATGGATGAAGGGTTCGGTTCTGGTCGAGAGATGGGGTGCAACGCCAAGGCGGTCCTCCTGGAATTAGGGCGCGCGGACACGGCGGGGCGGTGCCGGGATCGCGGGCCGGATTGAGTTGAAAAATGCACACACGCGTTTCGCTCAACGAGCGTCTACGATGCGCAGCGGCTCACCGAGTGGCCGCTATGGGAAACGTTCGATATCTGGGAAACCGTGGTGGAACACCAGGCGATCCATAGACCTCTCCTTTCACATCAACGCCGCGAGATTCGCGGCAGCGACGAGAGGGAGGCTGTGTAGCGATACGGCTACACGCGCCTCCGATAGCCTACGGGGTTAGCTGACGGGTTCGGCGTCGGAAGTCGCCTATGCGCTGACTGCGCAATACACCCCAGAGAGTGGTTCCCCCGTTCCCGCCATGCGGGACTCGGCTGTTCTGGAACAGTTGTAGCACAGCCGTTCGCGTTTCGCCAAGTAGGGAAAAGTTGCAAATCCGTACAAAAGTTTACCGACCGTGATCAGCTCGCGAGGGCGTCCAGCGTGGCAATGAACGCGGACTTATCGGCCGGGTGTTCGAGCACAGGCACAACAACCAGACCTTCGTGGCGGCCGACCGACGGATCGCAATGAAACTCAACCGGACCGGCGATGATCGCCGTCTCTTCAAGCATGCGTGTGAGAAGTTCGGAAACCTGCCAGGAGTAGCTCGCGGGAACATCGTAAGCGGCAACGACGGGACCGTGATCGATTCGTCCGATGCGTACATTCCTTTCGGGACGCTGACCACGGAAAACCACGGGAAGGTGCATGACCGTCTGGTTGCCGTTGTGCATGCGCAGGAAGGCTTCGCCAAGCACCTGGCAATCGAATTCGGCCGCAATGCTTCGAAGCGAATTGGCAGCACGGAACATCGCTGATCCATCGTGATTGCACGGCAGCGCAATCGTGGCAGCGGAACGGCGGGTCCAATAACGGAGAACGAACTTCACCAGTCTGCTCCGCAAAACTGGGCCGCGAGGCGGCGCGATGTGGATACCGCGATCTGGGCTACCGGCGCTCCTGCTACGAGGAGGACCATCGCGGGTAACGGGGCAGTCGGCACAGGTTCTCGCCAGGGTCGTTTCGGCGACGTCTACAATGCAAACCACCCCACCTACCGTCCGGCGAACCGTCCGGTGGCCGTCCGCCAAAAAGAGTAGCACGGGTCCCATTTATGTGGACTGACTCGGTGACAAGGATTCACCGAATTCCCATGAACAGCCTGCTAGACTTAGGCAATGACGTCCGCACCTGTCGCTGCAAGTGATTCTCCGTTTCACCTCGTTTCTGACTTTCTCCCCACCGGCGATCAGCCCGACGCGATCGAGAAGCTCGTTTCGGGCGTGAACGATGGGAATCGCTACCAGACGCTGCTTGGCGCGACCGGGTCCGGGAAAACCTTCACGATCGCCAATGTCGTGCAGCAAACGGGCCGTCCCACGCTGGTCCTCGCCCACAACAAAACGCTGGCGGCGCAGCTCTGCAGCGAGCTCAAGGAGTTCTTCCCGGAGAATGCCGTCGAGTACTTCGTGAGCTACTACGACTATTACCAGCCCGAGGCCTACATCCCGCGCAGCGACACCTACATCGCCAAGGATGCG
>CAZDZP010000306.1:0-3200 GCA_964509855.1 uncultured Anaerolineaceae bacterium
AGAGGAGCGTTTCTTCGTCCTCAACGACCAGGACCTTCTGTGGTGCAGCGGTTGCAGTTGCCATTACTGCCTATCGTTCGTTGACATGATTAACGGTCCGTGATCGAACTCCCTGATAGCATCGTTGCACACGCAAAGGTTAAGGGAATAGCAGGCCAAAATGTCCTCCAGCCCCTCGAATCCCCCCGGTGAAGGCGATCCAGCCACTGCCCGGCCGCAGCGGATGCTTGGCGTGGCTGCGCTCGTGGTGGCGGTCGTCTTCGGGTTGGTGGTGGTGTCACTGTATGTGCTCGGCGGCGACGATACCTCGACGCTCCCCGCGGCCCCGACCAGCGACCTTCCCTTCGGCGGCACTCCCATCCCCGACGTTGCCGGCATGCCGACGCCCTTCCCCGATACCGGGCCGCTTGTGCCCGGGCGCCCCGCGGCAGGCGAACCCGCGCCAGACTTCGCGCTGCGTGACGCCCGCGATACCTCTAGCCTCGTCCGCCTCTCTGACTTCGCCGGGCAGCCCCTCATCCTGAACTTCTACGCAAGCTGGTGCGAACCTTGCGCCCGCGAGCTACCCGCCTTCGAAGACGCCGTGGAGCAATCGGACGGCGAACTCGCGGTACTGCTGGTGAACTTTTTGGAGGGTGAGCAGCGCGCGCTCGGCATCCTCGACTTGCTGTACATCGAATTCCCGGCGGTGCTCGATCCCAATGGCGCCGTTTCGGATCACTACCGCGTGCGCAACCTGCCGACGACGCTCTTTATCGATGCCGAAGGGGTGGTGAGCACCATTCGCCAGGGCGAAGTGACGAAGGCCGATCTTGAACGCGAGTTGGCCGCGATTGGCGTGACCTACAGCGCTCCCTAGAAAGGGTCGGGTGGCACGGAACCTGCCGGTGCGAAGCGTTCGGTACCGGACCATCGCGTTCGCCGAAAATGCTCGCCGAACTCGAACCCGTACTTCCGACCCACCGCCGCCGCAGTCGCACGAACGCGCTTCTCGATAAAGTCGCGGTAGTCGTGTGGGTCCAGCGTGGTGATCTCTGGGACGTCGAACGGGGCGGCGTGGATGTTCATCTGCGCTTCCGCAACCGTCAGCACCATCTGGCTTTCGTAACACCACAGCGCTTCAATCTGCTTTTGCATGGGCGCGCCGCTGGTATCGACGGCAACGTTGGTGTTCGTTGGCGACTTCGCGAAGTAGTACACCTCCGGCACCAGCCACGGTTCCAGCCCGACTTCGAGCTGTTGCGGTTCGTAGAGCGGGAAGTGGGCGAAGCTTGTCGCTTCCATGGCCGCCCACGAGACGGCGCGATGGTCCTGGTGGTTTTCGTAGGGCGCCCAAGGGTCGAAGGTGAAGACGATATCCGGCCGGATCGTGCGGATGGCTTCGATAAACTGTCGGCGCAGCGTGTTGAGCGGCACGTCCGAAAGCTCGCCATCTGGGTATTCCAGGCAGGCGACAGACTTGAGGCCCAGCACCTTCGCGGCCGCTTCCGCTTCTTTCAGGCGGAGCCCGTACATCTGCTCGTAGCTCAGCTCGAAGGTGCCCTTGGTGTTGTCAGTCGCCATCACGAGGTGGACGTCGTAGCCCTGCAGGCAAAGCTTTGCGATAGTGCCGCCGGCGAAGAACTCCATGTCGTCGCCATGGGCGGTGAGCACGAGCACGGTGGGCATCAGCGCACTTCCTCCAACAGTTCGAGGGCGTTTTTCACCAGAAGCCGGTCGGCTTCCGGGGTGAAGGGAGTCACGCCCGCTTCGTAGCCGCCCTGCTCCCACGCCTCCGGACGGCAGAAGTAGCCCGGGTAGTCGTTGGCGTAGGTGACCACCAGCAACCGCTCCATCCAGCTTGCCTGGCGTATCTCTTCCTGCGTTTCCACGAACACCTCGCCGGGCAGCGCCAGCAGATAGAAGCCGTCGCCGAGCCGCATCGCCTGGATTTCCACGGGCCGGTGCGTCCCGCGGCCACGAATGCGCGACGACGACAACCGTTCCGACTGGACGGCGGTGAGCTTTTCAGCCCACGCGCGCCGATCGTCCTCGTTCGTGGCGGTGCGCATGTCGGCTTCGAAGGCGTCCATTCGCTCGACCAGCAGGTCGTCGTCCACCGCCTCGCGGTAGGGCATTTCCACCAGCCGCGATGCGACTTTGAAGCGAGGCCGGTCCACGAGCACACCCGACTCGACGGCCTTGGGAGTCAGCTCCGCCCAGCGGATGTTGTGCGCCAACAGGCCGCGCCCGAGAGGGCGCAACTCCTGCGAGAGCGCGGCCGCCTTCGCGCCAACGATGGACCCCACGCGGTAGACCTCGTCGTAGTCCTGCTGCATCCACGTGGGGTTGATGTTGCCGCATGCTCCTTGCAGGTACATCGCCACGGTGTCGCCACCAATGATGTCCTCGATTACCTGGCAGGCGGCGCCGGGGAATTCCGCGGTGATGTCGAGATTGTCCCGTTCCAGCGTGGTGGCGTGGCACGAGTAGCGCACCAGCGTGGCGATGTTTTCGCAGTCCGGGGTGTCGATAGCCACGACATCCATACGCGTATCGATAGGCCAGTCCGGGTCGCGGCGGTTCTGCGCGATGCTGCCGAGTTCGGTCACGCCGTGCTTCATGTGGGCATCGGTGGCGTTTCGAAAGGCCATGCGCACGCCCCCGGCGATGTGACGCGCCATCACGTCCACCAGCTCGGGGTCGCCCGTGCCGCGAACCCCAGCCGGCCCGGCGTGGGTGTGCGTCGCGGAAATCATCACATGTTCGGGAGGGATGCCGGGACGCTCCGCGATGAGCTCCCGGGCTCGCTCCACAAGGAAGGCCCCGACTCCAATGAGGTCGCACACCACCAGGGCAACGGCGGTCTCCCCGTCGTCGAGGTATAGGCAGCGAGCGTACAGCGGGTCGTGGATGCCGAGCGAGACATCGGTGCGGCCGCCGTAACCGTCCAGCGGCGTACCCACTGGTGGGGTGATGTCGACGATGGCCGCGCCTGCTCTCACAGGAGCATCGCCGCGACTGCATAGTCACTCGCTCTCAAAGTCCCCATCAACGTGCTTCCTTCCTGGGCGAGCATTCTAGCGGGCGGCGCCAGCGCGTGGCACGGGCTCCGGTTCGATGACCGCCTCGATTTCGCCCTTCTGCCAGAGTTCGCGGCGCCGCAGCAACGTGTAGGCGATATTGATGGTCGTGATGGCGGCGAGGATTGGGAACAGCGC
>CAZDZP010000307.1:0-3200 GCA_964509855.1 uncultured Anaerolineaceae bacterium
TGGTAACGGAGAGCTTCGCCCCGGGAGCGATGAAGAAGTTCGGGCTGGACTACGAATCGCTGCGCAAGGTAAACCCGGATCTCATCATGTTGAGCTCGTGCTTGAACGGTCAGACCGGGCCGCAGGCCACGCTGGCCGGGTTCGGAACCATGGGACTCCACATCGCAGGATTCGGGGAACTGGCAGGCTGGCCAGACCGCGCTCCCGCCGGACCGGCAGGGGCGTACACGGATTACATCGCGCCGAAGTTCACGGCGGCGGCGCTGGTGGCAGCGTTGGACCATCGAAACCGCACGGGCGAAGGACAGTACATCGACCTCTCGCAGGCGGAGGCCTCCCAGCAATTCCTGGCGCCGGCGTTGCTGGACTACTTCGCGAACGACGAGGTGCTTTCGCGCACGGGCAACGCTTCGCCTGACCACGCTCCGCACGGGGTCTATCCCGTGACAGGCGAGGACAAGTGGATTGCCGTCGCGGTGACAAACCAGGAGCAGTGGGCGGCCCTCTGCGACGTGATGCATCGAAGCGACTGGGTGACGGATACGTCGCTCACCAGCGCGGAGGGGCGCGTCGCACGAAGCGACGAGCTAGACGCTGCCGTGGCGGAGTGGACGAAGGGCCAGGATGCGGAATCGGTCGAGCAGGCGCTGCAGGGCCGCGGCATTCCAGCGCACCGCGTTGGCGGCTCGTCTGACGCCTTCAGCGACCCACAGCTCGAAGCGCGTGGCCACCTGCTGCAGGTTGAGCACCCGGAGATGGGGACGGTGCCGATTGAGGCGTCACGCATGGTCTTTTCCGCGACGCCCGCGGTGATCACTCGGCCGGGCCCCATGTTCGGGCAGGACAACGACTTCGTTCTGCGCGAGGTACTGGGGCTTTCGGAAGACGAAATCGTGGAGTACGTCGCGGCGGGCGCGCTCGCCTGAACGGGATTGGCGGCAGCGATGTCGAGCCGCCAATCTATAGCATTTCCACAGGAGTTCGTCAGGCCAACGTCATGCGGACGGCGCCGGCGGGCGGGAGACTGTGTCCATCACCGAACGGAGACGGAACGATGGAACACACCAGCACAATCAACATGAACAACATTCACCGCTGCCGCCGCTGTGGCATCGCCTACGACTGGCGGCGGTCCACCAGCACATCGCTGAAGATGACGTTCTGCAACGCGCTCTGCGAAGCCGGAGACCTCGGTTTCACCATCGATGCGCTGATGCAGATGGAGCGGCGTCCAGACCCGATTCCCCTCCGGCTCGCGGCCTGATCACGAAAGCCCGCCGGGTTGGCGGGCTTTCGTCTTTGTGTCGCGGCGGACAGACCTGGCGGATGAGTGCTAGGAGAGTCCGCGCTCCTTGAGAGCGCGCTGCATCGTGATACCGATTTCGGCCGGGCTATCGGAAACGTAGGCGCCGGCTTCGCGGAGGGCGGCCTTCTTGTTTTCGGCCTTGCCGTCTTCGCCGCTGATGATGGCACCAGCATGGCCCATGCGGCGTCCGGGAGGTGCGGTTGCACCGGCGATGAAGGCCACGACGGGCTTCTTCACGTGTTCCTTGATGTAGGCGGCTGCTTCCTGTTCGGCGCTGCCACCGATTTCACCGACCATGACGATGGCGTTGGTGTCCGGGTCTTCGTTGAGCATGCGAACGGCTTCCACCTGGCGCGTGCCGATGATGGGGTCTCCACCGACGCCGATGCAGGTGCTCTGGCCAATGCCGAGCGCAGTGAGCTGCGCCACAACTTCGTACACGAGCGTGCCGGAGCGGCTAACAACGCCGACCTTGCCGTTGAGGAAGACGTCGCCGGGCATGATGCCAACGCGCGTCTTGGTGCTTGGGGTGATGACGCCAGGGCAGTTGGGGCCGATGAGGATGGACTTGCTGCCCTGGAGGGCGGCACGGACCTTCACCATGTCCTGCACCGGGATGCCTTCGGTGATGCAGACGATGAGCGGCACTTCCGCGCCGGCCGCTTCGAGTATCGCGTCGGCGGCGAAGGGGGCGGGCACGAAAATGATCGAGACGTTCGCTCCCGTTTGGCGCACGGCCTGGTCAACGGTAGTGAAAATCGGCACACCATCCTGCTCTTCCCCGCCGCGGCGGGGGTGGATGGCTGCAACCACGCTGGTGCCATAGGCAATCGAGCGGCGCATGTGGTTCGCACCTTCGGTGCCAATGCCCTGCACAAGCAGGCGGGTGTTCTGGTCGAGGAGGACGGCCATTGGTTCTCCGGTACATCAATTGGGATGAGTCACAGGGACACAGGCGGCGCAGTGGCCGACCCAACGACGGAGCATACACGGAGGGCAGGCTACTGTCCGTTCTTGCCGGTTGCCTTTTCCACATCGGCGAGTCGCAGGGAGAGCACCTTGGAGATGCCGTCGCCTCCCATCGAGATGCCGTAGATAGCGTCTGCAGCCTCAACGGTGCGACGGTTGTGCGTCACCGCCACGAACTGCGTCTTTTCCGAAAGCTTGCGCAGCGACTGGGTGAAGCGGCCAACGTTGGCTTCGTCGAGCGCAGCGTCCACCTCGTCGAGCACGCAGAACGGAGCCGGGTTTACGGTGAGCAGCGCGAATAGCAGCGCCACGGCCGTCAGCGAACGTTCGCCGCCGGAGAGCAGGCTGAGGCTGTTGACTCGCTTCCCAGGTGGCTGCGCTTCGATGTCGATTCCCGATTCGAAGCTGCTGTCGGGGTTGCTCAAGAGCAGCCGGGCCTTTCCGCCGCCGAAGAAGGCCGAGAAATACTCGCCAAAGGCTACGTCGACCTTTTCGAAAGCGACGTTGAATCGGGTGGTGATCTCCGTGTTTAGTTCCGCGATGGCGGCGTTGAGCTGTCCTTCGGCGTCGTTGAGGTCGGTCATTTGTGCCGAGAGGAAGTCGTAGCGTTCCTTACTCTCCCGGTAGTCCTCGGGCGCCTCAGCATTGATCGGCCCGAGACGCCGAATCTGGCGGCGAACCTCTTCGATTTGCTTTCGCAGGTCCTCGACATCGACATCGCCCGAGCCGCTGATTGTCGGGGACGCTTCCGCTTCGGACTCAGCGAACACGTCCTCGGCGGCCATGGCGTCTTCAATGGGCACCACGGTGCCATTGCGATCCGGGGCGAGGCCTTCGCGTTCCATCTCCACGCGGAGCACTTCCACGGTTTCGCGGGCGCGGTTGAGTTCGGACTCGGTATCCAGGCGCGCGCGTTCGATGCGCA
>CAZDZP010000308.1:0-3175 GCA_964509855.1 uncultured Anaerolineaceae bacterium
TGCGAAGTCGCACAGCCCGGCTACGACGTTGTTGGTTCGCTGCTCGACGGTAGCGACCCGGTCGCTGGCACCTGCCGCGAAGTCACCGTTACCGCAGAAGCAGCCGGCCCCGATGGCAACATCGTTGTCGACTTCTACAACTACCCGCTCGGCGGCGTGCGCGTTGAAAAGCGCCAGCTCGAAAACGGCCTGCTCGATGTCAGCGACAACGGCGGCTGGGAAATCACGATCGAAGGTTGTGGCGAAAGCTTCACCCGCACCACGAACGAGGCCATCCCGAACAGCTGGACCGTCTTCGAAAACCTGCCCGCCTGCGACAGCTACGTCGTGAGCGAGAACGTCAACAGCAAGCCTGGCTTCACTCCCGTGGGCCCGGTCAGCTACGAATTCTCCTTCACCGCTGGCGACGACCTCATCTTCACCTTCGTGAACGACACCGTTCCGCAGAACACGCCGACCAGCACGCCGGTAACGGGCGAAACCCCGACCCCGACGAATACGCCGGCAACCCCGGAAACGCCGACCAACACCCCCGAGCCCACGGAAACCCCCGTGAGCCCGACGGAAGAACCAACAGCCACCCCCACCCCGATCGACGAGGTGGAAGGTGAAATCACTCCCGGCGCCAGCCCCAGCCCGGACGCGGCCGCAACGCCGATTCCCCCGGCCAGTGGTACTGGCACCGGCCTCCTCGGCACCGGTACTGGCAGCTCCATGTTCATGGTCCTGCTGGCACTCCTCATGACGTCCGCTGGCCTCGCAACTCTCGCGATGGCACGTGGACGTGGGAACGGCGCAAGCCGCAGCTAAACACCCCCTGTGGGGGAGGACACCACGAAAGGGGCTCCATCCACCCGGGTGGGGCCCCTTTTGCACGTCACGGCCTACCGGCCAACAGAATCGTTACGCTTCTGACATAGGCACGCGACACAAAGGCGCACACAATGGTGGGGCTAGTTCGCCGTTTCCCGGCGCACAAGGAGTTTCACCATGACAAACGAAACGCCCAACCAGGGCAGCAGCTTCAAGGATTGGCTTCGCCACGTCTGGGACGAGGGGCTTACCCGCCACGTCGTCATCGAAAAGACCGCTGAAGACAGGCAGGCAATCAATCTTCCACTCACCTTCGTGCTGGTGGGCGGCGTGCTCGCGCCGTGGCTGCTGGCGGCAGGTCTCGTCATTGCCGTGTTGCGCGGCTATTCCATCCGTATCCAGGGTGGCGGTGACGAGCCTGCACCGACCGACGCGGTCAAGAAAGCCGCCACTGATGCTTCCGAGAAGGCGCAGTCGCTACTCGGTGACGCGGTGGACAAGACGACCGACCTGGCGGGCAAAGCTGTCGACCGTGCGAAAAACATGGGCGGTGACTCGGATGACGCCTCCCAGGACGTCGCCGAGAAGGCGCAGTCCGTGCTTGACGAGGCAGTCGACGAGACCGCCGACCTCGCCGGCGAAGCGGTCGATCATGTAGAAGAAGCGGGGGAAGCGATCGCCGAAGCCGCACGGGAGGCGGCCGAGGATTTTGAAGCAAGGCTACCGGAAGGCGAGAGCCGCCCGTAGGGGAGCTGACCTGTCCTTGGGGCGTGGCGGGAGTGCATGGGAGTCGAACCCACCCCCCGCCGCGCAGGCGACAGGGCAACCGTTTTGAAGACGGCGGGGACCACCGGATCCCCTCCACTCCCGTGTTCCTCGGCTCCCTATCCTACGCGAACGGTTCTGGCCCGGGGGCGGCGCCGCCGGCACGCCGGTCTTCCGCCGCCTTCTCATAGGCCACGGCGCAATCCGGGCAGATTCCATGGCTGAATCGGGCATCGCTGTGGGCATGGACGAACGCTTCGAGGTCGCTCCAATAGCCGTCGTCGTCGCGAATCTTCCTGCACCACGCGCACACGGGGAGCAATCCGCTGAGCGTGCGCACGTTCGCTAGCGCCTCCTGCAGTTCGGCCAGGAGCTGCTCGCGCTCCGCCTCGTGCGCTTTGCGTTCGCTCACGTCCCGCAGCAGCATGCGCCCCGCAACCGGCACGCCGTCGTTGTCCAACACGAACATGGACTGGTGTTCAACCGGGAAGAGCGTGCCGTCGCGGCGCTTGCCAACGGTCTCATGGATTTCCTGCCTCCCCATGCGCTTGTACGTCCCGTCGGGCTGCATGCCGGCCTGGATATAGGACGTCGACAGCACCGCCAGTTCGGCTTGAGCCTCGAGCGTTGTGATCTCCAGCGGGTCGAGTTCCCCGACTTCTTCTTCTGGTTCGTAGCCGAAAATGATTCTCGCCATGCGATTGAGCAGCCGCACCTTCCGCGTTCGAAAGTCGATTTCCACCAGTGCCATGGGCAGGATGTTGATGAATTCGGCGAACGATTCCTGGAGCGTCCCGAGGTCTTGTTCGCCTTCCAGTACCAGCCCGTCGGTGTTCTTGTTCATGCTCATTCCCACCTGATAGTAGAGCGGCCTCCCGTTCGCGTGCACGCGATTTCTTAACCACCGATGCACGAAAGCGCGCGACGTTGCATTCTGCGTAAGGTTCTTCCGCTCAGGAAACAAAATTGTCACATCTCAGACTCTTCGGGAACCGCCGGAACCCAACGTATAGCCGCCGTTTTGTCGAACAAAACCTGGTCCACCCGGTCCAGGTTTTCATGTCGCGTCAAACTGCCAGTGGCATAGTTATCGTTGTTGCCGCGCTGGCCGCCCTTATCTGGGCTAACTCGCCCTGGGACGAACAGTACTTCGATTTCTGGCATGCCCACATCGTGTTGGATGCCGGGTTCGTTCAGATCGATGCCTCGCTGGGGCACCTGGTCAACGACGGGTTGATGGTCATCTTCTTCTTCGTCGTGGGGCTCGAAATCAAACGGGAGCTGGTGCACGGCGAGCTTGCCTCACCCAGGCGCGCGGCCCTACCCGTGATGGCGGCCGCCGGTGGCATGCTCGTGCCGTCGCTGCTCTACATCACATTCAACGGTTTTTCGGGCGAAGCGGGCCGTGGTTGGGGAATCCCCGTCGCGACTGATATCGCCTTCGCCGTTGGCATTCTCGCGCTGGTGGGCAACCGCGCGCCGTTCGGCTTACGCGTGTTTCTGCTCGCCTGTGCCATTGCCGACGACCTTGGCGGCATTCTCATCATCGCCATCTTCTACACCGAGTCGATTTCGCTGGTTGCGCTGGCATGGGCCG
>CAZDZP010000309.1:0-3171 GCA_964509855.1 uncultured Anaerolineaceae bacterium
GGGTCACGGTAGAAGTCGTCCGCGGCTCTCTTGGTGGGCCATCGGATGACAACCAGCAGGGCGGGCGCGGTATCGCTCCCTTCGATCTGTTTATGACTTGCGGTACGGGCAAGGTACTCGCCGCCATGTTGCGCAACGAGTGGGCCAACCGCGGCAAGGTAGTCCGGGATCCAATCCTGGTTCGAAGGCGTCACCGCCACGACCGAGTAATGTGGCACGAGGGTCCTCCAGTTCATTACTTACGGACGAATTTCGTAGTACGTGTTCATGGGGTCGGCGACATCCGTAGTTCGGAACCGCGTGAACCCTGCCGCTTCGCAAACACCGCGCAGGCGGGACTGGCTCAGTCCCAGCGTGCCAATCCCTGCCCCGTCCGGCTCCGAAAGGCTCGACGACAGGCAGATAAGCTGGGAAATGCCGAAAAACATCGGCGCGAGCGGATGGGCAATGTTCTCTTCGAGCGTTTCCGCTGCCGCGATGTCGATGACAAGCATCGTTCCATCGGGCTTTAGCGCAGCGCGTGCAGCGCCAATCACCTGGTCGGGGCGTGCGAGGTCGTGTACCACATCACCTAACACGATGAGGTCCAGGCTGCAATCGTTCGGCAATGGATCGCGAGCCGGGTTGTGCAATTGCACGTTGGTGATGTTGGCTTTGTTCACGTTCTCGCGCGCGACTTCCAGTGCGAACTCCGAAATGTCGTAGCCGTGGAACGTCGAGCGCGGATATCGTTCGGCGAGCGCAACAAGGCGGGCGCCAGCACCGCATCCAACGTCCGCAACGTGCGCCCCATTCTCGAGCTTGGACACCATCCCCTCGAGCGAGGGAATGGCCGCATCGGTGAACAGGCTTGTTGTTGCCGCCGTTGCGCGCTGCACTCCCAATGCGACTTCCCGGCCATAATCGTCGTAGACTCGGCCACGTCCACTCCGAAAGCAATCGGGGACATCCTTCGCGATGGTGAACAGCGAAGGGAGAAATCCAAACATCCCTATCCCCGACGCTGGCGTCGATTCGTCTGCCAGGATGAGCGCTGTTTCCGGCGACAACTCGAAGGTTCCGCCGTTGTAGACCAGCACTTTCGCCGAGGCCTGGTGCGCCAGCCACTCCTGTACCCACCGCTCGTGTAGGCCGGTCTTCTGTGCCAGCGCCTCGGGCGCAAGGGGACCAGCACCTGCCATCGCCCGGTACAACCCCAGTTGGTCGCCGAGCCAGACGCCCAGGGACACCATTGTTCCCGCGAAGTACCCGAAAATGATTCCAGCCTGTATTTCGATTTTCGCCGGGTCAGGTGTTGTGCTTGCCAGGGCCGGGTTCGCCGCTGCCTGTGTCATCAGGAACTCCTTCACGAGTGGATGCGATGTAATACGGACTGGGTGGGCCGAGGGGAAGGTTGGCAGGAAGCGGGAGCGATGCAACGCCTGGAACTGACTCTCACGGCTATCTCTCGCGCCGGCAGAACGAAACTGCCGCAGGCAAGCACTACATGTCGCGCGGCATCGGCGTACAGGGGTGCCAGTCGAAGATGACCCAACCTGCGTAGTAGCTGTCGATGTGTTGGAGGTCGGCCATGCTTTCGGCCTCGACAACCACAACATTCGGCGCGTTGCCCGGCACAGCCCATGAGCCAATAAGCTTGCATGTCGAAGGCAGGCTGGCGGGGAACCCATTGACTTTCTGTGCCAAAGCCGCAGGAAGTTTGCCGGTATCTCTGAGACTTGCCCAGATCGGGGTATCCGCCGGCGCGCTCTGGTAGCCGATGTAAGTTGTGGTCATTTCGGAATTCCTTTCAGTCATCGTCACTCAGTAGTCGGCCAGGACGTGAAACCTGGTGTTCGGCCCCTACTGCTTGCTAGAGACGTAGGCCTGTTCCCCCAGCGCCGCTTCGTTCAACGCTTCGATATCGGTAAGCCGCGCGAGGTCCTGGAGTTCGCGGCTAGCCTGCGCAACTGCTGGTTCCGGTACTTCTCCGACTGCTCCCACGGTCCCCGGCAGCGAGTTCACAAGCATCACCATTTTGTCCCAGTCGACCCAGTAGAATCGCGCGTCTTGAACTCCCTCCCGAACACGCCAGGCGCGGCATAGTTTGAGAGCCGCTTTTGCCATGGCTTCCCGGTCAGCTCCGTCTCGTCGCTCGTATCGTACGTAGTGCAGTGGCATTGATTTCGCCCCGAATCTGATTCGCCCCGTTGGGTGCGGGAATACTTGGGCACGGAAGGCTGG
Organism: uncultured Anaerolineaceae bacterium; assembly: GCA_964509855.1. Classification (GTDB taxonomy): domain Bacteria; phylum Chloroflexota; class Dehalococcoidia; order Tepidiformales; family Tepidiformaceae; genus CAZDZP01. Next base: position 2,224 of record CAZDZP010000309.1, read on the forward strand.
CTCGTCATCATTCGATCGGATGATTTTCGCGAAGCAGGCTCGCATCATCCGATCGAATGATGCGGACTTTCGCTAGCACCTCACATAGAACGGGGGGCCGGCTGGCGGTTTCCAACCGTGATAGTGGTGCCCCAACGAGTCGGTGAAATCGTCGACAAAAAGCGAGACCGGCAGCACATGGTGGTGAATGCAAAGGGGATGACCACCATGTGCCGGTGCAACAACAGTTGGTGAAGGCACTGCTGTCACTCGCTGTTCCGCCTGTGCGACTGCGGCCACGGACTGACTGAGCGACGGGGAAGGCGAACACCCGCATGCCATGACAGTAAGGAGTGCAACAACCACCCAACGCAGCTTGCTTCGGTGCATCGGAATGTCTCCAGTCGAGAATGCTCTCTGAATACTCCTTTACCCTGGGCCGGCGTTTCGTCGTTCGAACGGATGATTTGCTGTGAGCTCTGTCTCTATAGATAGCCCGTCGCCACCTAAACGGTGAAACAGCCACTCCCGGTCGCCTCGGCCTCCCAATGAGCTGGTCGGCGATTGCGGCCTTGCTGGTGTCAGCCGCTTCTAGTTGGTAAGCGAAGACGCTGGTGTCGATGAACGACTCAGCGTCCATTCACCTAGTACCGGCCCAGTTTGCGCCCAACACTTACCGTGCCTCGCAACGTCATGACAGTTTCCGCATAGCGCTGTTGGGGCTGCGTCCTGGCGCACCATCCGCAAGAGACCCTCGCGAAACTTCCCTCTCAACGCTCTCGGTCCTTAGTCTGCCCGGTCCAGTTCGGATGCAAGCGGCAACCGGTACACGCGCGCCGCCGTGTCGTGGAACATCGCCAGCCGCTCGTCGTGCCGGAACGACCTGCTGAGCTTCTTGAACTGGTTCCACAGCACCGTGTATGAACACGAGACCCGGTCGACCGGGAAGTTGCTTTCGAACATGCAACG
>CAZDZP010000310.1:0-3168 GCA_964509855.1 uncultured Anaerolineaceae bacterium
TCGTGGCTGAGCCCTCATTCGCCCCCGATAGGGTTGAGGCGACCACGCCCCGTTCTGCGAGGTTGGACGCGATTCCCTCAGTCCAACCCTTGGCCAGCTGGCGGAGCCGCGCTCGCGTTCCGGGGTCGGGCGAGGCGGTCCGGAACACCGGGCCGCTCTCGTGATGCTCGAACGCAATGTCATCATCGACACCCGGGAAGGGGCCAATCTCCCCTTGCAACGTGTCGTAGAGGTCACCGGTCATTTCGTAGGCGCCGCTACCGTCGGCCCAGTGCAGTCCTACAGCCATGGCATCTCCAGGTTCAAGTGATGCCGACGGGGGGCCGACGGGAGAGAGTGGTTCGTCGAATTCGAAGGCGAACGAGTAATTTGGAGCTGTCGCCGTGAGCGTCAGGAAGCCCTCGCGTAACGGCGGCGACGTATCCGTCACGCGGCAATGGATGCGGGCGCTAAGGCCGAGAGGCACGCGAAACACGTCTGGAAATGCAATTGGCTGGCCCCCAACCTGGCGCCGCGCTCTCCTGACCGGGGGCTCATCGCAGGTGAGCGTAATCTGCTCCACGTGGACACCCGAGTCGCCGGGGCGGACCTCGAGCACAATCTCGGAGGTATCGTCAGCCGGCAGGCGCAACAGCGCCGGGACCTCGGCACGAGCGCGTCCGTGGTACTCAACGTAAGGAGTTTGCGACCCGCCGCTTGCGCCAATCTCCTCTCGCGCCCAGCGGACCAGGTCTTCGAGAAAGACCAGGCGGTCGCCCGTTTCGAAATCCAGGCGCACGGCGGTATCCAACCCGGGAGCGACCGACGGGACCAGATACCTTGCAGGTTCGAGCACGGGCAACAGCGTGCCCAGGAATGCGCCACGACCCGCCGACGTTTCCTTTGCGAGTTCCCCCTGGGAAGCACCAAAGGCACAAACGAGGGAGTTGGATTCGTCAGGCGTGATGGCCACGAGCGGGAGTGCGCTTTCCAGGCGTTGGCGCACCGCCGGCGAATAGGGAAGGTTCTGACAGCCGTCCACGAAGCAGAACTGTTCACGAAACTTCGTCGCGAGGAGTCGTTTGACCAGTCCATCGATGGCCAGGCTGGCTGTCTGAGCGGGGTCCCCTTCGATATCGGCGAAGTCCTGGCAGAGAAACAGTCTCCCCGCGGTCGGTTCGAACACGGCGTGACCCGCCAGGAGAACGACAAGTCGATCGCCGCCAGGATGGCGATGGAATTCCCCCAGCGTTCGCGTGATCGCGGCGAACGTTGCGTCGCCCGTCACCGCGACATCGAGCGCTTCTACCGCTGGCAAGGATTGCGGTGAAGGCGAAACGTGAAGCCGTATCTGTTCGCCGGGTACACCGAGTCCGCGCAACCACGCCACCGCGGCGGCTGCGTCGGCCACCGCGCCCGTCAGCGGGCGGAGTTGATCGGGATGATCGTACTCATCGATTCCCACAACCAGTGCCCATGTGTCGTTCGGATTGGTCATGGCAAACCTCAGGGCCAGGCGTTGGCGATGAGCTCGTACGTTCGGTCAAACTCCCAGTACGCATTGTGCGCATCGGGGAACGGAACCCCGGATTTGACCTCAACATCGCGAATGCCGCTGGCGGGGCCGAAGACGTCCGCTGCGACGTACGAAAGGAAGTCGTTGCGGTCGTAGATGTTAAGCCATGGCACGAAGGGGGCCGCCGGGGGATTGGTGCGGGGCCGCAGCGTCCCGAGCGCATCGACCGCGTAGAACAACGCCGCCTGGGAACCCACGGTAACGAGGGCATCGACCTTTGGCGCCCCGGGTTTGTTGAGCAAATCCACCAGGAGTACGCCGCCAAGACTGTGGCCAACGGCGACGATCGGTTCGGGCCAGCCCCTCAAACGATCCTCGATATAGTCAAGCAGAACGTCCCCCCGCCGAAGGTGGAAGAAGATATCGCCGACCTTCGGCAAAGCTCCACCCGTGAGAGAGTCCCGCCGCGACCGGAGCTGGCTCGTTGCCACCCCCGCGACTGTCTCCTTGACCTTGTTTCTCAGCCAGCCGATTGGACCACGCGTCTGCGGAGCGATCGCTGCTGCCAGTTTCGTTACCAGTTCGTCCCGGACCTGGCGGTCGGTAGCGGCTCGCGGACGTGGGGCATCGGTGGGCGCATCGACAAGGGCCTGGGCCACTGTAGCCCTCGCGATTGCTTCCACAAGGTCAGGGTCGGCTGCGTCGCCGGCGGCTGTCGCGGCCGGTGCGAGGAATGCCGCAGCGGCGACGGTCTTCAGGGCCGAGGCTATCGCGGCTGGCGGCAGGTCCGACTCAGTCACGTCCGGTGGATCGGCGGCCACCCGGTTTAGCTCCTCAGCAACTGTCACATCCGGTGCCTGTTGCCCGAACACGGAGACGCTTTTCGGTGGTTGCTGCGCTGCCAGCCTTAGCTCGAAGAGTGGGTCCTCCAATAGCAATCCCCAGAGCGCTAGCTCGATATCCTCGTCGCTCACGGCAGACGCTATGGAGCGTGTGCGTTCTTCCGGTGGAAGGACGAGTTGGAGAAGGTCCATCTTCGTTCCAACGTCGTGCCCCCAGTTGCAGGTGTCTGCAATGGTGACCCCGGCCAGCTTCGGCTGCTTCGCACATCCTTCTCGGATGCGTTCGAGCGTCGCCTTGAAACCACCTTGTCGTACACCGGTCCCATGAACGAAGAAAAGCGTACCCGGCATGATTCTTCTCCTAACTCACTGGTCTCCCGGGATAATGGCGCGCGCTTCCGGATCTGCGTAGAGGACGTACGCCAGCCACGAAGAATTAGAAGGTTCCGCATCGCGTATCGCGAGGCGAGCTCTGTGGAAGGCTTCGCCGATTGCCAGGCCGTCGCGCAGGAGGCCAGCGTAGAACGTCTGCGTGAACTGTAGGGCCAGGTTGTCGTTTACCTCCCAGGCAGCGCACACGAGTGCTGCTACTCGCGACTGGCGCACAAGGCGGTCCGCCCATCCGCCGAGGCCGGTGAAGGCGAACTGCATCCGTGCGCCGTGGCACGCGTTGATGAACACCAGCGGGCGTGGACGCGTGCCGCCGAACTGTGCGAATACGTCCGACGGGCGAAGCGGGCCGCCTGTGAGCGAGATACCGGAGTTATCGGGCGAGAGTGCGTCGAAGGTACCATGGGCGGCGAAGTGGACGATGCTAAAGTCGCCGGCTTC
>CAZDZP010000311.1:0-3154 GCA_964509855.1 uncultured Anaerolineaceae bacterium
GGGCGGATGTCTCCTGTTCGGACATCGTGGCGGAACGGGCCGAGGCGACTGCAGCAGAGGTTGCAGCGCTGGGGCGGAAGTCGATCGCGGTGGTGGCGGACGTTCGCAACAAAGCCCAGTTGGCGGAGCTGGCAGCGCGAACGAGCGGCGAACTGGGGCGGCTGGACATCGCCGTGGCGAACGCGGGCATCGCGCGTGGCGGTTCAATCCTGACGATGACGGAAGACGACTGGGATACGCAGATCGACGTGAACCTGAAGGGTGTGTACCTGACGGTGCAGGCGATGAGCCGGGAGATGGTGCGCCACAACAATGGGGGGCGCGTCATCACGATTTCGTCGCTGGCGGCGGAGCGGCCACAGGGCGGGCTGTTCGCGTACTGCGCGTCCAAGGCGGGAGTGCGGATGATGACGCGCTGCTGGGCGCTGGACCTGGCGCCCTTTGGGATCACGGTGAACGCGATCGGGCCGGGGGTTATCGATACGCCGCTGGCCGCGGGGCTGGTAGGCGAAGGCGACGAACGAGCGCAGCGCGAGCAGGGCATCCCGGCGGGGCGTATGGGATTCCCGGCGGACATTGGCAACCTGGCGTGTTGGCTCGCGAGCGACGAGGCGGAGTACCTGACCGGCACCTATACGCTCATGGACGGTGGACTGGCCGACGCGAGCGGATTTGGCCTGCCGAGCGAACAGAATCCGCTGTCACAGCTGCGGCAGGCTCGCCGCGCGATGGGCGGCGAACAGCTGCTCGCAATGATCGACCAGTCGACGTCCGCTGCGATGGCGGAGTTCGAAAAGCAGCGCGCGGCGCGCGGACTGCAGTAGGAGGGCAAGATGGGCAGACTGGATGGCAAGGTAGCGATCGTTACCGGGGGCGGCAGTGGCATTGGCCGACAGACGGTGCTGACCTTCGTGGAAGAAGGGGCGCGGGTGTACGTGGCCGACATCAACCCGGACGCGATTGGCGCGCTCATCGGCGAGATCGGCCATAACCACGTCGACGGCATCACGGCGAACGTGGCGGACGAGGAGGCGGTGCAGAAGATGGTTGAAGGCTGCGTCCGGCGCTTCGGGCGGCTGGACGTTGCCTTCAACAACGCGGGCTTCGGGGGTTTCTCGCCGATCCAGGACTATCCCGCGGAGGAGTTCCGGCGCGTGGTGGACGTGTGCCTTACGGGGACGTTCCTGTGCATCAAGCACGAGGCGAAGCACCTGATCGGCGCCGGACACGGGGGCAGCATCATCAACGTGGCCAGCCTGAACGCGATGCAGGCGACGGAGGGCTTTGCGGCCTACTGTTCGGCGAAGGCGGGCGTAGCGATGCTGACGAAGGTGGGGGCGTTGGAGCTTGGCCGCCACAAGATTCGCGTGAACTCCGTCGGCCCGGGGCTCATCAAAACGCCCGCGACGGAACGCATGCGATCGATTCCCGGGCTGGAAGAGGCGTTCGTGCACGAAGCGCCGATGGGCCGCGCGGGCGAACCGGAGGACGTGGCGAAGCTGGCGGTGTACCTCGCTTCGGACGATTCGTCGCTGATGAGCGGGCAAACGCTCTACATTGATGGCGGGGCGAGCATCAACAAGTACCCTCCGCTGTTCGACTTCTTCGGGGTGAACGGCTAGAAGGCGAGTTCGATGCGGCGGAAGCGCTCCACGTAGCGGCCGTCGTCCGCCTTCCAGCGTTCGCGCGCGAAGGTGGCGAAGTCTTCCTGGCCACCGAACTGGCTGACGTGCGCGGAGAGGGCGTGGATCTTCTGCTCGACGATGTCGTCGATGGAGACTTCGAAGTTGGGCGAGTTGGTGGACCAGAGAAGGATTTCGCGCACCTTGTGTGGTTCGAGGCCCTGGTCCATGTGCTCGGGGAAGTTCAGGTGGTCGCGGGCGGTGGGGTAGACGGCATCGAGCGCGGCGGTCCCGGTGGCGCGATGGTCCGGGTGATTGATAAAGCTGTCGCGCACGATGATGTCGGTGTCGTGGGTCATCACGGTATGGGGCTGGACCGTGCGGATGCAGCGCACGATCTGTTCGAGGAAGGTGCGGTCGTAGACGAGCTCGCCGTCTTCGTTGTCGAGGAAGTGGACGTTTTCGGCCTTCATGCCCATGCGAACGCAGGCTTCGCGCTGCTCTTCGCGGCGCATGGCGATGAGGCGTTCGCGGGTCATGGCACGGTCAGCGGTGCCCTTGGCGCCGTTGGTACAGACGAGGAAGTGGACTTCCCAACCCTGGGCGCTGAGCAGTGAAACGTGGCCGGCGCAACCAAAATCGCCGTCGTCGGGGTGGGCGGCGATGACGAGGGCGGTGCGCGATTCGGGCGTGGCAGAAGGCGTGGTCATGGTGACTCCGGGAGGAATGGCAGGTGTCGCTTAGTCTACGTGCCGTGCCGGTGTGAACCGCCACGAGAGCCGGATTCGCCATCGCCGCCATGACGGAGTGTTCCGAACAGGGTTTGACGATAACGCGTCAGAATCGTTAAAGTGTGCGAACATCCGTTCGAAGAGGCCGGCGCCAATGAGTGACCTCTCAAGCAAGCAGCAGCAGATTCTCGAATTCCTCGCGGAGTTCCTCGATGAGAAGGACTACCCGCCGAGCATTCGCGATATCCAGATCGGCTGCGGCATTAGCAGCACGTCGGTGGTGGACTACAACCTGCGCAAGCTGGAAGACAAGGGCATGATCCGGCGCGACCGGGAAGTGTCGCGCGGAATTGAAGTGCTCGGCACGAAGAAGCGCCGCTCGAAGGTCATCGAGATCCCCATCCTTGGTTCGATTGCCGCAGGTACGCCGATTTCGGTGCCCACGAGCGACCGCTGGGCGAGCGACGCCGAAGATTCGGTGACGGTCACGGAAGACATGGTGCGGGGGCGGCAGGATGTGTTCGCGCTGCGTGTGAAGGGTACTTCGATGATCGAGGACCTGATCGACGATGGGGATATCGTGTTCCTGGAGCCGGCGAACCGCGCTGAGAATGGCGACCGCGTAGCGGTGTGGCTGAAGGATAAAGGCGAGGTAACGCTCAAGCGCTTCTACCACGAGGGTGCTCGCGTGCGACTCCAGCCAGCGAATAGTACGATGGAGCCTATCTATACCACGCCCGAAAACGTGGAGATCCAAGGGCGGTTCATATCGTCCCTTCGGCCCAGCGATTGAGAAGAGTG
>CAZDZP010000312.1:0-3153 GCA_964509855.1 uncultured Anaerolineaceae bacterium
CTGGCGATCTGCCCTCCAAAGCGGACATTAACTCTGGCGATTCACACGGTCTCCCCACGTTTTGCCATCTTCGTAAAGTGTGGTGGACGTGATTTTCAGTGATTCGATCGCCATACAAGCTCCGGCAGGGGAAGGTCTTGCCGCGAGGTTCCGGTCGGTCTGGCGACGCCGGTGGTCCGCCGCAGCAGAGCAATGCGGGCTACTCTACCCTACCGTGGGATTTGGTCGCGGAGCCGGCGACGTGGCCGAGCTAGCCCATCTGTCAGCCAGCAACATGCATCGACGAGTTAGGTACATCGGTCTACGGACATCGCTTTTATGGGGGCTGTGCACCGAACTGTCACCGTCGGCAACCGCGTTTTTCTGTGCGTTTACAGATGGTGCGCGGGCAGTTCACATCCGGGCGCTACGCTTGTTTCACACGGAAAGAGGTCGAGACACCCGCGAGCAATCCCGGCGAGTACCCCCGCCGGGCCGCGAAGGACCTCCTACCACGCGGATCACTCCGCCCGTTGTCGGTAGTTGGAATGGCTGGCCCCATTCCAGCCACCAACATGTCTCTCGGACTCCTCTTCCTTAACGGTTTCGCGAGAAACCAGGAAGCCCGCCAAAGTTGGCGGGCTTCTCTTTTGTCCGGCGTGGGAACGAACTACGCTGGCGCTCCCGACGACGTTGCCACCTCGGCTGCGGCACTCACCGCACCGACCGACACCCGCGTGACCGCGACGGCCGGGAGACCACCATCGTTCGAAAGCAGCCGTGCGACCGCGCCGCCCTGGAGCATGCTCGAAACGAACACCGCTCCCTCCGGGACGCGCTCCGTCACCGTCACTTCAGCGCGGACGGTCGTGCCGTTCGCGCCAAGTTCCACTTCATCGCCGCTCGAGATGCCGAGGCGTTCGCCGTCTTCCTCGCTCATCTGCACCCTGTCGTAACGGTGCAGTTTGTCGGCTTCCGGGTGATGCGCCGAGGCAGCGTCTTCGGCCGTGTACAGGTCCCTGCTCGAAACGAGCTGCAGCCCGTCACCTGGCTCGACCGCAGCCTCGACAGCCACGACCTTGCCCGTGCCGCTGCCAGGCACGTCCAGTCGAACGCCTTCGCCAACCAGCATGTCCCAGGCCGGGAGATACGCGGCGTTCGCCTTCGCGATTTCACCAAGGGCCGCATCCGGACTCGCCGGGACCTCCGCGCCGAGCCCTTCGGCGATAGCACGTAGAGCATGGAAGAGTGGCATCGCCTCGCCTTCGGGCCGGACAGCGGCATCGAGTCGTTGTACGCGGAAGTCACCCTGCGTGTATGTGCCGGAAGACCCGTACGAACGTCCCTCCGCCACCAACACGCCTGCAAGCTTCGCCGCCTCGCTGGTGACGTTATCCAAGACCACCAGCGTATCGAGCTTGGCCAGTGCCTCGGCCGCACCGGGAAGATGCATGGTCGGGTCATCTCGAACGACGATCGCGCCGCTCAACCCTTCGAGTGGGTTCGCGGCTCCCTCCGCCATCACGCCGAGGTCAAGAAGCCCGTAGGTGTTCACTGCGGGCGGCAGCACCACAAGATTCTCCGAGGCGGCCTCGCCGAACAGCGCTACTGCGACGTTCGCCGCTCCGCCTGCCATCGCCGCGGCCAGCGCGGGGCTCACCGAGCTAGGCGCGCAAACGACTATCGTGTCTTCGCGGGCGACGCCATCGAGTTGCGCGACAGCCTCCGCGATGGGTGCAACGTCGCTTGCCTCGCCACCGATAGCACGTGCTAGCGCGTCTGCAGCCTGGCCTTCCTGGCCCGCCTTGGGACGAATCCACGCCGTCGCGAAGTCGACGATTTCGCTCCGGAGCGCCCCAACGACGATGACCTTGGCGCGCTGCCGTGCTGCCGCGTCCTTGATGCGGACGCTGACAACGTTGTGTGTTTCTTCGATGTCGTCGTGGACGACCACGATTGCCTTGGCCTTCGCGATGCGCGTCGCGTCCGCCGCCACGCGCCACGTGCCAAGCCGCGCTTCGAGCGCTTCCTTTGCCGCGCGAACCACCGGCCCTATGGAGGAGTCGGCCTTCGCATTCAACGCACCGGCGATGAGCGAGGCCAGCAGCGCCTCTTCGTTCGTGACCGTGTTGCCGACCAGTACGCCAACTTTGCCCTTGCTTGCCGCCGCCTGGAGCTGCTTTACGGCTTCGGTGACGGCGTCCTCGAACGGGGTTGGCACCTGGATCGCACCACGCCGAATCGAATGCTTCTGCAGCCGCTCGCGGGGCTTGAGCGAGTCGTAGTGGTAGCGGCCGCGCACGCAGATCTGGTCGCCGCTCAGGTCGTTGCCGCTCCCTGGCCGGACGATGACACCACGGCCATCCTTCGAACCGACCATGATGCTGCAGCCAATGGCGCAGGAATCGCAGGTCGTGCTGGTCCATGTGTCGGGCTTGGCCACCCACTTGTTGGGATGCTCCATCAGGGCAGCCGTCGGGCACACATCGATGCACGCGCCGCTGAAGTCACAGTTGCTGTCGTGGATAGGCCCGCCCGCGCCGAACGCGATGCGCGTTTCCATGCCCTTGCCGCTCAAGGTGATCGCGCCGGTATGGCGCTTTTCGTCACAGGCTCGCTGGCAGCGGGTGCAGATGATGCACATCTGCGGGTCGAACTCCATGAACGGGTTCGCCCGGTCGGCGGGCGGTTGCGGGGAATTGTAGAAGCCGCGCTCCTCGCCAACCCACGGCTCGTAGCCCGACATGCCGACCATCTCGCAGGTCGCCTGCAGTTCGCAGCGATAATTCTTGGAACAGGTGAGGCAGCGATGCGTGACCACGTCGTCGCGGAGGCAGATGTCGCCGGGGTGGCAATGCTCGCGCCGGTGGCAGGTGAGGCAGCGGTCGCTATGGGTGGCAAGGATGATCGAAAGCACGGCCTTGGGCGCTTCCTTCACTTCATCCGTGGCGGTTTGCACCACCATCCCGTCCTGGACGAGCGCCGTGCAGCTCAGCTGCAGGCCGGGAGGGCCCTCGATGTCCACGAGACAAGTTCGGCAACCCGCGTAGGGCTTCAGTCCGTCGATGTAGCAAAGACTCGAAACATAGAAGCCGTTGTTCTTGAGTGCTTCGACCAGCGGAGCGCCGTCCTGCGCTTCGATCGTCTGGCCGTCTACGGTGATTGTTGCCATGC
>CAZDZP010000313.1:0-3146 GCA_964509855.1 uncultured Anaerolineaceae bacterium
TCCGCTGCTCTTCGGCCGATTCACGAGTTCATCAAAGAAACAGGCGTAGTCGGCGGCCACATCCGTCCACGTTCGCGGCGGCCGGGTTCCCCGCCAACTTTGCGGATTCGCCATCGCATCAATCACCGCGCGCACCCATGCGGCTCGGTCCCCCGGTGGAATCGTGGGAAGCCCGAAGTCCGCCGCCATATCCACAAGCCCCTCCACCCCGGAGACGAGCACCGCCATCCCGGCAGCCGCAGCTTCGGCGGGAGCGATACCGTAGCCTTCGGGCTTCCGCGGTGAAGGCACGTTCGGCGCCAGGAATGCGTCGCAGGTGCGGTACAGGGCCGCGATGGCCTCATCGGAGAGGTTGCCCAGCATGCGGATTTGCGTGTTTTCCTTAGCCAGCTCTCGAAGTGCACTTTCGGCGGGGCCGCTCCCCACCACGACGAGAACAGGACCTCCCGGTAGGGACGGCAGGACGTGGCGCGCGAACCATTCGATGCCCTTGCGGGGAACGAGTCGGCCAACGCTCAGGAGTAGCGGACCGTTGTCGGGAAGCCCGAAGCGAGAGCGGATGGCTGCTGCTTCTCCGGGTCGCATTGCAGCCATATGTTTGCGGGGCTCGATGCCGTTCGAGATGACCCGTGATTCATGGCGGAACACCGCACTAAATCGGCTCGCGGTGTAGCGGCTTACCGCAACCGTGTGCACGCACTGCGACTCGAAACCCGTGCGGAGCGCCCGTCTATACATGGGAAGGTCCCTCGTCACTTCCTGGCCGTGGACCGTGATGACCACCGGCTTGCCAGTCATGTGCCGGAGTGGGCCCGCGATGGGTGCAAGCATTCCATCGCCGAGGTGGATGAGGTCGTACTTCTTGCGAGCCAGGACGGCCCTGGCAACGGACCGAGCGACGAACAACGGCAGCCAGCGTTGACCGCTCCTCAGTGCAAGCACTGTGCCCCGGCCGGGATACTGTTCGCAGAGCTGTTGCGAGAAGACCTCCATGCCTCCAATCGCCGGCGGGTATTTTCGGGTGATGAAAAGGACAGTTGGAAACACCCTGGCAGAGTAGAGACTACGGATTAACGCAAATCCCCGAGGGCATCTGGCTAGCGGCAACAACGCGCGTGTTCACGCTGGCGCAGGCTGCAATGGCGCCAGTGCCAGTGCCGCGCGGCCTCTACTTGGACCTCGTCGCTGGCTGCCCGGCCATCGCCGGAGGTGCAGCACTTCCGCGACCCGATCAGATGGTGCCGGTGTTCAAAAAGTTCGTGGTGCTGCGCCAGCGAAGCCCGTTAACTCGTCGCTCATTGACCGCTAATCCACTGCTAACAGCGCGTTTTTCGATGCTTAACGTCGGCTCCGCAGTATCGCCCTGTGGCAAAAAGGGTTGCTGACCAACTGCGGCTTCGGTTCGAAGGCACCCCTTGGAGGGAGTATGGACTGTTCGTCCTATTCGTCTCGCCGAACGTCCTCCTGCTGCTCTTGTTCACCTACAGGCCCCTGGTCGAAAGTGTTCGCCTTTCCCTCTACGACTGGGATCTCATCTCGCCGACGAAGACCTGGGTCGGAATCGAAAATTACACTGACTACTTCGGCGACAAGAACAGTCGCTACGTGATCCGGAATAGCGTCGTCTTCACGGTCGCGACAGTTGCCTCGACGCTAATCCTTGGCATGGCCCTTGCGTTGCTTCTCAACCTCAAGTTGCGCGGGCGCAATGTCGCGCGAACGGTGTTGTTCGCGCCGTATGTGGTCGGCGGTGCTGCCGTGGGGATTATGTGGCTCTTTGTCTTTGACCCCCGCTTCGGGCTGGTTGCCTCAGTGCTCGATCAGGTAGGTGTCTCATCTCCGAACTGGTACAACGACCCGAACTGGGCGATGCCCATGGTGATCATTGTGACCGTGTGGCGGAACCTCGGCTACGCCATCGTTATCTACCTGGCGGGGCTGCAGGCTATCCCGCGTGAACTGTACGAAGCGGCTCGAGTTGATGGTGCGGGGCCATGGAGCCGCTTTCGCAACGTGACGCTACCGCAACTTTCGCCGGTCACCTTCTTCCTGCTTGTTACTACCATCCTCAGTTCGATGCAGGCCTTCGACATCATCCAGGTGATGACGGAGGGAGGCCCGCTGGATGCGACAAAGACCATGGTCTACCAGGTCTACGATGAAGCGTTCGTTCGTTTCCGAATTGGGGACGCTTCAACAGTCGCAACCGTGCTCTTCTTCATTCTCCTCGTCCTCACGCTCCTCCAGGTGCGCTTCATCGAGCGCCGCGTTCACTACAACTAGGCCGGGCGACAATGGCGCGTTCATTACCAGTCCCACGAACCCTTCGCGCTGACACGGCGCGCACTCCACATGCCGCTCGCATAGCCCGGCGCGTGACCGCGTATACCGCCATGGTCGGGGTGACGTTCGCCATTTGTCTGCCACTGATTTGGATGGTTCTCGCCTCGCTCAAGACACGCCAGGAGATCTACACCCTGCCCGTGTCGTGGCTACCGGAGGCGTTGCGCTGGTCGAACTACGAGGCTGCGTGGACCGCGGTACCTTTCGAACGCTTCTATATAAACACTATCGTGACTACGGCTGCGGGCAGCGGCCTCGAGCTGCTGAACGGCATCTTCACGGCTTACGCGCTCGTCTTTCTCCGCTTTCCACGGAAGGACCTTGTCTTTCTCTTCGTGATCGCGGCCCTGATGGTTCCGCTCCAGGTCACGTTCATCCCCAACTATGTGCTCGTCGCGGATTGGGGTTGGGTGAACACGTACCAGGGCATCATCATCCCCGGAGCAGCGGTCGCATTCGGAACGTTCTTGCTCCGCCAGCATTTCCGAACCTTGCCTCGCGAAGTCATTGAGGCAGCCCGCATGGACGGTGCCGGGCATTTCCGCCTGCTGTGGCAGATCGTGCTGCCGATGTCGCGGCCAACGTTGGTCGCCTTCGCATTGATCTCCATCGTCAGCAAGTGGAACGAGTATCTCTGGCCTTTGCTCGTTACCAACACGCAGGACATGCGCACACTCCCGGTCGGACTCACAGCCCTTCAAGATTCCGAGGGTTCGACTGAATGGGGGATCGTGATGGCCGGCACCGTGTTTGTGGTTCTGCCGGTATTGCTGCTCTTCCTGTGGGCGCAACGGCACATCGTC
>CAZDZP010000314.1:0-3136 GCA_964509855.1 uncultured Anaerolineaceae bacterium
GTCGAAACGGGCAGCGGTCAGCAGCAAGTAGTGTGCGGCGCCCCGAACCTCGCCGTGGGCCAGAAGGTGGCCTTCGCAACCGAGGGCGCTGAACTGGTCGACGGGCACACGGGCAAGCTCGCGAAGCTCAAGCTGCGGCCCATCCGCGGCGTCGAATCCGCTGGCATGGTGCTGAGCGAAAAGGAACTGGGGCTCAGCGACGATCACGAAGCGATCATCGAACTCCCTGCCGATGCACCCATCGGCGCCCCGCTCGTCGATGTCCTTGGCGACGCCGTCCTCGACATCTCCACGTGGGCGAACCGCGCCGATCTTCTCGGCGTCCACGGCGTCGCCCGCGAAGTCGCTGCGCTCACTGGCCGCATCGTGCGCGACCCGGAGAGCAGCCACGGCGAAAGCAACGTGCGCACCGTCGACAAGCTCGACGTCTCAATCGAAGACCCGGACCTTTGTCTGCGCTTCACTGCTTCCTACATCGAAGGCGTCACCATCGGGCCGTCCCCGGCCTGGCTGCAGGAGCGGCTCCTCCGCGTCGGCATGCGGCCGATCAACAACGTCGTCGACATCACGAACTACGTCATGCTCGAAACTGGCCAGCCACTGCACGCCTTCGACTACGACCTCATTCGCGGCGCGAAGATCGTGGCCCGCCGGGCGAAACCGGGTGAAAAGCTCACGACCCTCGACGACATCGAACGCGATCTCGACCCCGACATGCTGATGATTTGCGACGGCGAAGGCCCGGTCGGCATCGCCGGCATCATGGGCGGCGGCAACAGCGAAGTATCCGAGAACACGAAGAACATCCTTCTCGAAATCGCGAACTTCTACCCGGGTTCCATTCGCCGCACTTCGACGTTGCTGAAGCTGAGGACCGAAGCATCGCTCCGCTTCGAAAAGGGTCTGGGGCCGGAGATTCCGCTTCACGCCCAACACCGTGCACTGCACCTGTTCGAGCAACTTACCGGCGGCAAGGTCGCTTCCGGGATCATCGACGTCTATCCCGGAAAGCAGCCTCCGAAAACAATCATCCTCGAGACCACCCGCGTCGAGAAGGTCCTTGGAATCTCGATCGCACCGGATGAAGTGCGCAACGTGCTGGGCGGCCTGGGGTTCCTGGTGCATCACCTTCCCCCCGATCGCTTCAGCGTTCAGCCCCCTTACTGGCGCCCGGATGTGGAGATTCCCGACGACGTCATCGAAGACCTCGTGCGCGTCTACGGCTACGAGAAGCTCCCCGCCACCGCGCTCCAGGGTGCGCTCCCGGAGCCGGAGTTCAACGCTGTCTACGATGTCCGCGAAGAGCTACGCGACGCTGCCGTCGGTGCGGGACTCCAGGAAGTCATCAACTACACGCTGACTGACCTCCCTACTCTTGCGAAGGTGGTCCCGGGAGACGACAACCGGCGCGCCAACCCGCTCGGCGTCATGAACCCCGTCGCTTCCCGCCACACGTTCTTGCGAACGTCGCTTCGTGCCGCCGTTCTGCAATCGTTCGCGGCCAACCAGCGCCTGCACGACGGTGCTCTGCGCATCTTCGAACTCGGCTCCGAATACCTCCCGGTCGAAGCCGACCTCCCGCACGAACGACCGGTGCTCTGCGCCATGGTTGGAGGGAACCGCGAAGGCCGCTGGCCCCGCCAGGGCGGAGACGCGCTGGACTTCTTCGACGCGAAAGGGCTGGCCGAGGCCATGCTCGCCTCGCTGGGCATCGCTGTCGAAGTGCGCCCCACTGTCGTCTTCGGGATGCTCGAAGGGCACACGGCCGAGATTGTCTGCGGCAAGGATGTGGTCGGTGTCATCGCCCAGGTACACCCCGACACCGCCGCTTCCTTCGACATCGACGCGCCCGTTTTCATGGTCGAAATCTGGGTCGAAGACCTTGTGCGTCATGTGCCGGAACGCCCTGCCTACCTCGCTCCCGAGCGCTACCCGGACGTCCGCGTCGACCTCTCACTGCTCGTGGCTGATGACGTGCCGGCCGGGAAAGTCCTGTCCATCGCTCGCTCCCACCGTTCCAACGGCGTGCGCATTGAAGCCGACATCTTCGACGAATACCGCGGCAAAGGCATTCCCGAAGGGCAGAAGGCCCTGGCGGTCTCGCTCCGCTACTGGCCGGCGGATCGCACCCTCACCGAGCAAGAGGTTACCCGCATCCAGGACGGTCTGATGAAGCGGCTCGGGAAGGAATGCGGCGCCGTCCTGCGCGGTTCCTGATGCGCTAAACTGACGGCATGACCCTGCTCGAACGCCTGCTGCAGGAAGCCGAAGAACTGCCGCCCGAAGACCAGGAACGGCTGGCCTTCGAGCTCATGAAGCGTGTTTCGGATCTCACCTCGCCGGGCCTCACTCCCGAATGGGTCGCCGAGATCGACCGGCGGCTTCTCGAGATTGATGGTGGCCAGGCAAACTGGATCGATTGGTCCGACTTGAGACAGCGTCTTTGGGAGGGATTGGATTCCCGGCGTTAGGTTTCTCGAGGCCGCCGCGGTCGAACTTGCCGAGGCCAGGGACTGGTACGAGCACGTCCGACCGGAATTGGCGGTCGATTTCATGCGGTCACTGGAAGCAGCCTTCGCCCAGATCGAAAGATTTCCTGCTATCGGAAGACCTCAGGGGATACGGGTTCGCACGTTGCTCCTTCGTGGCTTTCCCTACGCTAATCGTCTACCAGGAATACGAGCTAGGCGTTCAAGTGATCGCGGTCGCCCACACCTCTCGCAGGCCGGGATTCTGGCGGACTCGCATTCAGTAAGCGTTGAGCCGCGCTCCCCGCTACCCTAGTCGGCATGCAAAGCGCCCAGCTCCCGTCCGAACGCACCATCGGCGACTACCACCGCCTTTTCCAGCCCGACTCCCCCTGGGTCCAGGCGGCTTTCCCGCTACCCGACGGCAGCACCTGGGAGTATCGCGAACCCAACGCCGTGGTGCTCGTGCGCAACGGCTGGCTCCAGGTTTCGGCAGTCCCGTACACCCGCTCCAACGACCGGGTGCAAATCCTCGACAACGCCAAGCATATGTACTTCTCGCGGGAGCGCTTCGAAGTCCCGGAAGGCGGCAGCATTTCCTTCGAAATCTCCATCGCCGCGCGGACGATTGGCACGCAGCCCGGCAACCTCTACGACGGCTACGTCTC
>CAZDZP010000315.1:0-3123 GCA_964509855.1 uncultured Anaerolineaceae bacterium
TCACCCGTCGTATCGCGCCCAACCTCCCGGAGGGCTACGCCGCTATCCTCGACTCTGTGCGCTACCAGTGGGCCACTTGCCTCGTGCTCGCGCTCGACAGGCCGTTGAGTGACATCTACTGGCTCTCCATCGGCGACGACCTTCCCTTCGTCGCCTGCGTCGAACACACCAACTTCATGTCGCCGGACGACTATGGCGGCAATCACGTCGTCTACCTCTCGAACTACGTCTCCCCCGGCCATCCCGTCCTCGATATGGAGGCGTCCCAGGTGCTGGAGCACTATCTCCCGGGCATCCGCGCCGTGAACCCTGGCTTCGACCCCTCCTGGGTGAAGGATGCCTGGTTCTTCAAGGATCCCGGTGGCCAACCCATCATTACAACGAACTACGCAAAGTCCATCCCGCCGTTCGAGACGGGCATCGCCGGGCTCTACCTTTCCAACACCACACAGATTTACCCGGAAGACCGCGGCCAGAATTACTCGCTGCGGCTCGGGGAAGAAGTGGCTCGCCAAATGCACGCTGACGCGCAAAAGGTGGCTGCGGCAAAGGGAGCTTGGATTTGACCAACGAGAACATCGCCAGTGAGCGGCCCGCTTGCTGGCCCGGCTCTCCGCGCGGCACTATAGTGCGTGGAGAATTTCACAAGCGAGCGACCCGGTGAACGCTGAGCCCACACTCCAGGAGCTGCGCCAACTCGTAGCCGAATTCCAGCCCGGTAAGGGCCACGTCATGCCTGCCCTTCATAAGGTGCAGAACACCTACGGCTACATCTCCCGGACCGCCATTGAGGTGGTCGCGCGGCAGCTGAACACCACGCCTGCGCTCGTCTACGGCACCGTCTCCTTCTACGACGACTATCGCACCGAAGCGCCGCCCCACACGGAAATCAAGTGGTGTAGCGGCCCCGCCTGCCGTCTCGTCGGCGGCGACCGCATTCGCCGCGCGCTCGAAGCCGAACTCGGAATTCCCGTCGGCGGCCATACCGAAGACCACAAGCTCGGCTTGCACCTTGGTCAGTGCGTGGGCACCTGCAGCGAAGCCCCGCAGTTGTGGGTCAACGAACGTGTCGTCGGCCGCCTCACCGTCACCGACGCCATTAAGCTCGCGCGCGAACTCAAGTCTGCGGAGGCAACCGAATGAACCTCCAACTCCATTCCCTCATCGAAGAATCCAAGCGCGCCTACGCCGAAGAACACGGGACGGGCCGCCCTCGCGTGACCGTCACCCTCGATACCTCCTCCATCGCCCGCGGCGCAGATATCGTCCTCGAACGAATCCAGGAAGTCGTCGAGTCCACCGGCCTGAAGGTCGATATCGCCATTACCGGCTCCTGGGGCTTTAACTGGCTCGAACCCTGTGTCAGCGTCCGCAGCGCCGCTGGCACCCGCACGATTCTCTACGGCGAGATCACACCTGACCTGGTCGGAGACTTCATCCAGACCGTCCTCGTGGACGGCGACGAAGTTCCCGAATGGGCGCTTGGCGTCGTCGAAGGCAACGCCACCCCTGAGATCCCCCTGCTCGCCGACCACCCCTTCATGATTGGCCAGACGCGCCGACTCATGGCTCGGATCGGCATTACCGACCCGGAGAACATCGACCACTACCTCGCCACTGGCGGCTATGCCGGCTTCGCCAAGGCCCTCGAACTCACTGATGAGGAAATCATCAAGGAGGTCCTCGATAGCGGCCTTGGTGGTCGCGGGGGCGGCGGCTTCCCGGCCGGCCGCAAATGGGACTTCCTGCGCACCGCTACCGCCGACCCAAAGTACCTGGTGTGCAACGCCGACGAAGGCGACCCCGGCTCCTGGGTGAACCGAGTCCTCATGGAGGGCGATCCGCAACTCATCATCGAAGGCATGCTCATCTCCGCGCTGGCCACGGGTGCCCGCGAAGGCTACGTCTACATTCGCTACGAGTACCCGCTTGCCTTCGAACGCATGCAGAAGGCTGTCGAACAGGCCCTGGAAAAAGGTCTGCTTGGCGAGGACATCCTCGGCTCCGGAAAGGACTTCGACGTCATCGTCTTCCGTGGCGCCGGGTCGTATGTGTGCGGAGAAGAGACGGGGCTCATTAACTCCATCGACGGCTACCGCGGCATGCCCCGCATTAAGCCCCCTTTCCCCGCGCAGGCCGGACTCTGGAACAAGCCAACGAACGTCAACAACGTTGAAACGTATGCCAATGCCCCGCTGATTCTCGAAAACGGCGCCGCCTGGTGGGCCAACGTCAGCGATGCCAAGGAAAAGGGAACGAAGATGTTCACCTTCTCCGGCTCCATCAACCAGGCGGGGTGCGTCGAGGTTCCCTTCGGCATTTCCATGCGAGAGCTCATGGAGCACTACGCCGGTGGGCTGAAGGAAGGCAGCGTCCTCAAGGGCTTTCAGCCCGGCGGGCCGCTCTCCGGCATTCTCCCGGCTCGCGACATCGACCTCCCCCTCGCCATCGACCCCTACCGAGAAAAGGGCATGTTCCTCGGTTCTGGCGGCGTCATTTTCTTCGATCAGCACACGAGCATCATCGACCTCTGTCTCTGGATGGTCTCCTTCTGCGAGTTTGAGTCGTGTGGCCGCTGCACCACCTGCCAGGGTGGCTCCGCACGCGGCGCCGAACTCCTGAAGAAGATCGGCAACGGTACCGCCCGCGAATCGGACATTGATCTGTTGAAGCAGCTCATCCAGACGCTTGTCTGGTCCAACTGCCTCCACGGCCAGTTCACGATGACCGCGGTGAAAGTCGCGCTCAACTTCTTCGAGGACGAGTTCCTCTACGTCATCAACAACCGCCGCGACCCCGCCGGCTCCCTGCCCGGGCTCTACCGCTACGTCGTGAAATCACAGACCGACGAGCAGCTCCCGATGGCCGTGGAAATCTGCCCACCGCGTGCCTTCTACGATGATAATGGCACCTGGAAGATCGACGACGAAGTCTGCGTCCGCTGCCATGCCTGCAAGGAAGTGGCGCCCGGCGCCATCGATGTCGTAGAGAAGTTCCCCGCGGAGTCGCCGGAATCACGGACCGTGGCCAGCGCCGCCGCCGGCGGATAGCGAACGAATCCCGGATGCGTGACATGCCGCGCCGCCACCTCGTCCTTTGGGATGGCGACTGCGGCGTTTGCGG
>CAZDZP010000316.1:0-3120 GCA_964509855.1 uncultured Anaerolineaceae bacterium
GGATGTCGCGCTCCAGCACTGAGGCGGGGAAGGCGTAGCCCTGCAAGCGGTCGAGTGCCTCTCGCAGATGGTCCAGTCCCCGGGACGCACCCGGGATGCCGTGCCAGGAAAGCAAGAAGCGCGCGAAGGCCTGGTGCGAGACCGGTTCGACTTCGCGGCGCAACTTCGCCAGCGAGCGGCGGCGGATGATGCGGAGCACCTCGGCATCGCACCACTCGGGTTCGCGGCCACCGGGCCTGAATCCACCGTGAAGCACCGTCCCGGATTGCTCCAGCCGGCGAAGCGTACTCAGAACCACGGTCTCCGGGAGGGCGAAGCGTGAGGCCAGGTCGCCAGGCAGAAAGGGAGCGCGATTGCGGGCGTAGCGCGCAACCAGCGCATCGAGCGGTTCGAGTTCGGTTGAAGCGCGCAGGAAAACTTCGGGAACACCAAGTGGTGGCGAAACACCAAGCGCGTCGCGGTAGCGCCCGGCGTCCTCCATGGCTATCCAGCGCTCTAGGCCTGCGAGTCGTACCGCGCAGGCTCGTGTAGTCGACGCCAGGACGTTCAGCCAGGCCGCCACCGGCGCCCCCGATGCGCAACGCGCCGCGGCTTCGTCCGCGGTGAGATCGCCGATTCGCCGGAGCAGGTCGTGCAACTGGTCGGCATTTTGTGCCTTGCGCGTTTCGGCGAGCGCCTGGAGCTCCAGCTCGGTTTCGAGCATGGCGTCGGCATCGAGAAGCTCGCGCAGCTCGTCTTCGCCGAGGAGGTCGCGGAGCAGGTCGCGGTCCAGCGCGAGCGCCTGTGCGCGTCGCTCGGCCAGCGGCATGTCACCTTCGTACATGTAGGCCGCCACATAGTCGAGCGCGAGGGAACGGGCGAACGGCGAGGCGGCCTGCGTTTCGACCGAACGCACCCTGATCTTCCGCCCGCGCACCTCGGAGAGGATGTCGACAAGTCCGGGCAGGTCAAAGACATCACGCAGGCATTCGCGATAGGTCTCCAGCACGATGGGGAAGGCGGGGTAGCGGCTGGCCACAGCCAGGAGCGATGCCGAGCGTTGCCGCTGCAGCCAGAGGGGCATCCGCGCCCCGGGACGCCTCCGCGGCAACAGCAGGGCACGGGCCGCGTTTTCGCGGAAGTGCGCGCCGAAGAGCGAGGATCCGCCCAGCCTGGCGACGACGAGGTCCTCCACTTCTTCCGGCTGGGGTATCAGCATGTCGTCGGACGGCGGCACCTCGGCGCCGCTGAAGCGAATGGCGATGCCATCGTCGCTCCAGATGACCTGGATTTCGAACCCGGCCCTGTCGGCCAGCAGTGCCTCGATGGCGAGTGCCCACGGCGCGTGAACCTGGCTACCGAAGGGCGTGAGGATGACCACGCGCCAGTCGCCCAGTTCGTCGAGGTAGCGCTCGACGACGATCGTTCGGTCCGTCGGCAAATCGCCGGTGGCCTCACGCTGGTCTTCCAGGTACGACAGCAGGTTTCGGGCGGCGCGCTCGTCGAGGTCGTGTTCTCCAGTGAGTTCGGCGACCGCCTTGTTTTCGTCACACTCTGCCGCCAACTCGCGTGTGAAGGCGCCGACCGCGCGACCGAACTCCAGCGGTCGCCCAACACCGTCGCCACGCCAGAAGGGCATCTTGCCTGGTTCGCCGGGGGCGGGCGACACGATGACGCGGTCATAGGTGATCGTTTCGATTCGCCAGGTGGTGGCCCCGAGGATAAACGTTTCACCGGGGCGGCTTTCGAAAACCATCTCTTCGTCGAGTTCGCCGACACGCGGGCCGCCTTCGCCAAGGAAGACTCCATAGAGCCCGCGATCGGGGATGGTCCCGGCGTTGGTGATTGCAACCATCTTCGCGTCGCCGCGAGAGCGCAGCACGTTGGAGTCCCGCTCCCAGATGACGCGCGGCCGCAGTTCCGCGAAGTCGTCCGACGGGTACTGGCCCGCAAGCATTTCGAGGACGCTTTCGAGGGCTTCCCGACTCAGCCCGGCGAAGTTGTAGGAGCGCCGAACGAGCGTCTCGAGGTCGTCGAGCGTCCATTCGTCAACCGCGCACATCGCCACGATGTGTTGCGCGAGGACATCGAGCGGGTTGCGCGGCACGGAGATGGCCTCGACCAATCCTTTGCGCATGCGCTTCGTCAGCACCGCGCATTCGAGCAGGTCGCCGCGGTACTTGGGGAAGATTCGCCCGGTGCTGACGCTGTCGACCTGGTGGCCAGCACGCCCCACGCGTTGCAGCGCACGCGCCACCGAATGGGGTGATTCCACCTGGATGACGAGGTCCACCGCACCCATATCGATACCCAGTTCGAGGGAGCTTGTACAAACCAGCCCGGGCAGCAGCCCTGACTTTAGCGCCTCTTCGATCTCCAGCCTTTGCTCGCGAGAGACGGAGCCGTGGTGAGCTTTCACCAGCTCCTCGCCAGCGAGTTCGTTGAGCCGCTGAGCCATGCGTTCCGCCAGGCGGCGATTGTTCACGAAGATGAGCGTGGAGCGGTGTTGGCGAACGAGGTCCAGCAGCTCGGGATAGATCGCCGGCCACAACGACGTTCGCGCTTCCTGTCCGTAGCCACCTTCGACCGCGGCGTCGTAGTGGGAGCCCTCGTCTGTCCGCGTCATGTCGTCGAGCGGGACCACCACCTTGAGGTCGAGCGCGCGACGGGACCCGGCGTCGGCGATTTCGACGTAGCGGTCGCCGCCGAGGTAGCGGGCGACTTCTTCCAGCGGGCGTTGGGTGGCGGAAAGGCCAATGCGCTGTGGTGGCTTTTCGCAGAGCGCCTCGAGCCGCTCAAGCGAAAGCGAAAGGTGGGCGCCTCGTTTCGTCGCCGCCATCGTGTGGATCTCGTCGACGATGACGGTGTGGACGGTGCGAAGGACCTCCCGGGCTCTGGACGTCAGCATCAGGTAGAGCGATTCGGGAGTCGTGATTAGGATGTCGGGCGGGTTCTTGCGAATGTCCTCGCGGTCGCGCGTGGGCGTGTCACCCGTGCGCGTAGCGACGGTGATGTCGGGCGGCTCTATGTCTTCGCGCTGCGCCGCTACCCGCAACCCGGCGAGCGGTGCGCGGAGGTTGCGCTCAACGTCGTATGAAAGGGCCTTGAGCGGGGAGATGTAGAGAACGCTAACCCCGGCGC
>CAZDZP010000317.1:0-3114 GCA_964509855.1 uncultured Anaerolineaceae bacterium
ACACTGCACCTGGAGCCGGGCGTGGTGCCTGACGCCAGCCTTGTGGAGAGCCTGCGAGAAACGCTAAGGCAGTTTGCAGCCTGGCACGGGACGCCAGAGGTTGTGGTTTGTACGGCCAAACCCGCGTCGCTGAAACGAGCGCTGCGAATCCGTTAGTTCGTGACTCAGGCGGGCCGCACCGACACGTCAGCGGCGTGAACGACTCGCTCCTCGCCCGATTCGAGGCGGACAACGAGGGATCCGGTTGCGTCCAGACGGACAGCGTGGGCGGTGAAGGTCGCCTGGCCTGGTTCGGAGATAGTGACCTCGCGGCCGAGAACGAGGCTGTGCTTCTCATACGCCGAGAGCAGGGCGTCCACCGTTTGGGCGAGTAGGCGTTCGAGTTCGTTGCAGATGTCTGCCAGTAGCTGTTCGCGCACGACGGGCTGGCCGAGTTCGTTGCGTACGCTCGTCGCGATGTTCGCCAGTTCGGGGTTCAGTGCCGGGTTTCCGTTCACGTTGATGCCGATGCCTGGGAAGGCAACGACTCCATCGGTGGTGGACTCGGCGTCGATGAGCATCCCGCTCAGTTTGCGGTCGCCCACCCAGATGTCGTTTGGCCACTTAATGCGGGCATCCAGGCCAAGCCTCCGGCACGGTTCGACAACCGCGAGCGGTACGGCAATCGGCACCAGGGGCGCCTGTCGCGCCGCCAAGCGCAGAACGATGGTGAAGTAAAGGTTTTCGCCTGGCGGACTGCTAAAGGAGCGCCCACGCCGTCCGCGCCCGGCAGTCTGTTCTTCGGCGAGAACGAGCGTGCCGTGCGGCGAGCCGGTATCCGCCGCCGCGCGCGCATCCTCCATGGTGGAAGACGTGCTTTCGAGATAAACGAGATGCCTCCCGACCGATGCGGTGGTAAGGGCGGCTTCGAAGGCGATTGAGTCGAAGTGCATCGCTGTACAGTGCGGTTCGCGAAGGGCAAAGGAAAGGGCCGGTCTGAATGACCGGCCCGTAAGTTCGTAGCCACAGTCCGCGGCTTAGGAGGTGACCACCCCCTGCGCCAATAGTCCGTACCTACGACTGAGATAATCCATGCGCACCACCCCCTTTCTTCGAGATAGAAGTTAGCAAGTTCCCGGGAGAATCTCAACCCCTTTCTCCGCTGGACTTTGACTGTTTGTTACCGGTTCGTTTCGCCCTGGCGCTGCTTCCGCAAAGCGCCGCCGCCAGATACAGTTAGTGGTTGAATTGCAGAGAAAGACGGCGCGTGCCCGTGAAGCGGGCAAATTTATGCGTCGTACGCCTGGAGGAAGGCCCTGGTAGCTCCCGTTAGCATGAAGCAACTGCTGGAAGCTGGCGTCCACTTTGGACACCAGACCCGGCGATGGAACCCCAAGATGCGCCGGTTCATTTTCACCGAGCGCAACGGCATCCACATCATCGACCTGCAGAAGACGGTTACGCGCCTTGATGAAGCGATCAACTTCATCCGCGATACCGTTGCCGCTGGTGGCCAGGTGATGCTCATCGGCACCAAGAAGCAGGCCCGCGAAACGGTGGAGCAGGAAGCGCGCCGCGCCGACCTGCCCTTTGTGAACAACCGCTGGCTTGGTGGGACATTGACCAACTGGCGCACCATCCAGAACCGCATCAAGTACCTGTTGGACCTTGAGGCCCGCACGGAGCGCGGCGAGTTCAGCCGCCTTACCAAGAAGGAACAGCTGGACATCTCCAACGAAATCGAGCGGCTGAACCGCTACTTCGGTGGCATCAAGCAGCTCGATCGGCCGCCGACGGCAGTGTTCATCATCGATACGGTGAAGGAATCCATCGCCGTGACGGAATGCGATCGCCTCAACATCCCGATCGTGTCGCTTGTCGATACGAACTGTGACCCGGACCCCATCACCTACCCCATCCCGAGCAACGACGACGCGATTCGCGCGATCAAGCTCATCCTGGGGAAAGTCGCTGACGCAGCCATCGAAGGCCGCGCGGCGCGGGAATCCGGCGCGGGCGCTGGTGCGCACAGCGACGAGCTCGCGGAATTGGCCGCGCAGGCCGAAGCCGGTGTTCGCGAAGGCAGCTTCAGCGCCACTTCCGAAGAATCCACCGCGGATACGGGCGCACAGTCCGTGACCGTTGTTTCCTCCGCCGCCCAGGCAGCGGCACAACCGACGCAGGAGTAGGTCGTACGTGGCAGTAACGAACGAGATGGTGAAGCAGCTCCGGGAGGCTACCGGAGCTGGTGTGATGGATTGCAAGCGCGCGCTCGAAGAAGCCGATGGCAACATGGAAAAAGCGGCGGCAATCCTTCGTGAGAAGGGCATTGCAGCCGCGGCAAAGCGTGCGGAGCGCGAGACCAACCAGGGCGTCGTTCAGAGCTACATCCACGCGGGTGGCCGCATCGGCGTTCTGGTGGAAGTGAACTGCGAAACGGACTT
This sequence comes from uncultured Anaerolineaceae bacterium, assembly GCA_964509855.1. Taxonomy (GTDB): domain Bacteria; phylum Chloroflexota; class Dehalococcoidia; order Tepidiformales; family Tepidiformaceae; genus CAZDZP01. The sequence goes on from CAZDZP010000317.1 coordinate 2,424, forward strand.
CGTTGCGAAGACGGACGAGTTCACCACGCTGGCGCGAGAAATCGCGATGCAGATCGCCGCGATGAACCCACTTGTGGTGAGCGTGGAAGATCGAAAGCCCGAGATGGAAGGCCGCGATGAGGAAATCGTTCTCATGAGCCAGCCGTTCATCAAGGATTCCGGCAAGTCCATCGGCGACATGGTAAAGGACGCGATTGCCAAGACGGGCGAGAACGTCCGCGTTAGCCGATTCGTCCGCTACGAGCTGGGGGCCTAGCAGCCCTATGGACGAAGGTGCCAGTCCCGCGAAACGCGTGCTCATGAAGCTGAGCGGCGAAGCCCTGATGGGCGATCGAGCGTTCGGCATTGATTCGCGAACCATCAACGGACTGGCACAGCAAATCGTCCGCGCATCGAACGAAGGCCAGGAGGTCGCCATCGTTGTTGGTGGCGGCAACTTCTGGCGTGGCTCCACGATCGCCGAAACGGGTATGGACAGGGCGACTGCGGACTACGCGGGGATGCTCGCAACGATCATGAATGGACTGGCTTTACAGGATGCGCTCGAAAAGCAGGGCGCCACGGTGCGCATGCTGAGCGCCTTGCCGATGGCGCAAATCGCCGAGCCCTACATTCGCCGCCGAGCAATGCGCCACTTGGAAAAGGGGCGCGTTGTTGTTTTCGCGGCAGGCACCGGCAACCCGTATATGAC
>CAZDZP010000318.1:0-3076 GCA_964509855.1 uncultured Anaerolineaceae bacterium
CATTCTCCTGCTAAGAGCGCCAGACGAGCTGATAAGACGCCAAACCGCCTCTCTCCTATAGTACGAACAGAAACAGCACGGCGCCTCGACGGCACCGTAAATCAATAACACAAGGAGGGCCATCATGACGAGTGCAACGATGGGAGAAATGGACAGTATAAAGACTCGGCTCAAATCGATCTGGACGGCGGGGGACTATGATCGCTTCTCCCGATTCAGGGAAGGCGGTGCACGCGAGTTTTATGAACGCCTGAACATTGCGCCAGGCTGCAAATTGCTGGACCTCGCCTGTGGGTCCGGTCAACTGGCGCTGATGGCGGCAAAAGACGGCATTGACGTGATCGGTGTGGATATCGCCGGGAACTTGGTGGAGCGGGCGCGGGGCCGCGCACAAGCGGAAGGGTTGAGAACTCGTTTCGAGGAAGCTGATGCCGAGGCACTGCCGTTCGACGATGCGAACTTTGACGTGGTCGTCAGTCTGATCGGGGCGATGTTTGCCCCGCGTCCTCAGTTGGTTGCCCAAGAAATGCTCCGTGTGTGCGTACCGGGAGGCACCATTGCTATGGCAAATTGGACGCCACAGGGATTCGTCGGACAGATGTTCAAGACGGTTTCGAAGTTCATTGCACCGTCGAGCATGCCGGCGCCGGTCTCGTGGGGTGATGAAGCCACCGTCCGTGGGCGACTTGGCCATGGAATCTCGGAACTCAACCTCACGAGGCGGCAGTACCTCTTCGACTATCCATTTCCACCGTCGGAGGTCGTGGAGTTCTTTCGCCTGCATTACGGGCCGACGAATAGAGCATTTGCGTCGCTTAACGCCGAGGGACAAGCGCAATTGCGGCAAGAGCTCGAAACACTCTGGGCAGCGCACAACCGAAGCGGGGCCGACTCCACCATCGTCTTTGCTGAATATCTCGAAGTTGTCGGTATTCGGGCGTGACGGAAGACTCACGCTATTTTGCGTACAGCAGTGTGACGTAAAAACGGATACAATTCGGTCGTGTACCAGGCAGAAGGAGGTTGCCATGAGACTATTACGATTGCTTGTGTTGACTGAAAGGAGGCAGGCCATGAATTCCGCCCACATCCTCCGATTCGCCGCGGCTGCTCTGCTCGCCTGCGCCGCTCCCAGTTCGGCCACAGAATCGACGGCCGCACCCGCGCCGCCGAGTCCTTCCGATACGGTCCCCCTCTATTCAGACCTCGGCTCCCACCACAAACGCATCTCCACTCGAGTCTCGGCCACGCAGCAGTACTTCAACCAGGGCCTGCGACTCGTCTACGGCTTCAACCATGCGGAAGCGATCCGCTCATTCACCCGCGCCGCAGCACTCGATCCCACCTGCACCATGTGCTACTGGGGAATCGCACTCGCCTACGGGCCGCACGTCAACGCTCCCATGGATCAGGCGAGCGGAGTCGCCGCCTACGCGGCGGTGCAGAAAGCACTGGCGCTCAAGTCCCACGCCACAGCGTCTGAGCGCGCGTACATCGAGGCACTGGCGCAGCGCTATGAAGCGGACCCACCGGCCGATCGTGCCCGGTTGGACAGATTGTATTCGCGCACGATGGGGAAAGTGGCAAAGACCTATCCCAAGGATCTCGACGCCGCGACCCTGTATGCCGAATCGCTGATGGACCTCCGCCCGTGGAACTACTGGCGACCCGACGGCACTCCCTACACCGAAACCAAAGACATCCTACGCCAGCTCGAAGGGGTCCTCACGCGCAATCCCAATCATCCTGGCGCTTGTCATTACTACATCCACGCGGTCGAAGCTGTGAACCCGAAGGCTGCGGTGCCGTGCGCCGAACGTCTCGCTCGGCTCATGCCGGGAGAAGGACATATGGTCCACATGCCCTCGCACATCTACATCCGCGTTGGACGGTGGAACGACGCCGTGCAGGCCAACCACCATGCTATCCATACCGACGAGGAGTTCATCGAAGGACAACGCCCGATGGGCGTCTATCCCCTCGCGTACTACCCGCACAACATCCACTTCTTCGCCTTCGCCTCCACGATGGCCGGCCGCAGTGCGCAGGCGATCGAGGCGGCCAGTACACTCACCTCTAAGGTAAACCTCGATGCCGCGCGCCAAGTCGGCCTGCTGCAGGAGATGCTGCCGTATCACACGCTCACGCTCACGACCTTCGGAAAATGGGACGAGGTGCTCGCCGAACCCCTTCCACCTGAAGACATCCCTTTCTCGTACACGATGGCCACGTACGCTCGCGGTGTGGCGCACGCCGCCAAAGGCGAGTGGGCTGAGGCGCAAGCTGCGCTCGACACGGTGGCTGCGACCGAAGCTGCGACGCCTGAAGGTGCCGAGAGCAAGACCGCGCTCTCGATTGCCGTACATGCGTTGTCCGGCGAGATCGCGACTCGCCGCGGTGACTTCGACGCTGGCATTACCCACTTCCGGGAGGCGGCCAAGATCGAAGACGGAGGACTCTACTTCGAACCGCCCAAGTGGTATTACCCGATTCGCCACTCGCTCGGCGCCACCTTGGTGAAAGCGGGACAAAATGCAGAAGCCGAAAAGGTGTATCGCGAAGACCTCCGACGCTTCCCAGAGAACGGCTGGTCCCTGTTTGGCCTGGCACAAGCACTCCGGGCCCAGGGGAAGGACGCTGAAGCGGCCGCAACTGAAGCGCGCTTCCGCCGTGCGTGGACAGGCACAGATGTGACGCTGACGGCATCAAGGTTCTAGCGAATAGACAACGACAGAAAGGGAGGGGATCGGGTCGGATCGGCGTAGGTCTTGCAACCCCTTGCTATATTCCTGCGAGCTTAAAAACGGTACCGCGAAACTGTGAGTCTTAGTGCTCCTGCTTTGGCAGCAGGAAGTTGAGGCAAGCACGTCATCATGCTCCATGGCTGCAACACCTCACCACATGCTATGAAATGGGCTCCTGACATCGGACGGTGAGAGCCCATTGCCCATTTTGAGCCCCTGAGCGATACTGGGACGCGATTCAGAGGAGCCGCAGGTCGCGTGAATCGCCGGCAGATGCGCGGAGGAACCATGAAAGAGAAGAAAATAAGGGGAGCGGATACAGACAAGACGGT
>CAZDZP010000319.1:0-3068 GCA_964509855.1 uncultured Anaerolineaceae bacterium
ACCCGCAGGAGGGGCCATGACCCAGGAAATCGGACTTCCCGTCACCGAGCGCTACGCACCCCCGGCGCATGTTCGCGAAGGCGCCTACATCAAGAGCCGCGAGCAGTACGACGAGATGCACCGCCGCAGCATAGACGACCCGGAAGGTTTCTGGGGCGAAGTGGCGCGCGAAGAACTCCAGTGGATGGAACCCTTCCATACGGTGAAGCAGGAAGACCTGCGCAAGGGCGAAATCGCGTGGTTCCTCGGGGGGAAGCTCAACGTTTCGGTGAACTGCCTTGACCGCCACCTCGAAACGAAGGGCGACAAGATCGCCTACACGTGGGAGGGTGACGAACCCGGCGACAACCGCTCCATCACCTACCGCGAGATGTACGAAGAAACCTGCCGGCTCGCGAACTTCCTGCTCTCCAAAGGGATCACGAAGGGCGACCGCGTCGCCATCTACATGGGGATGGTGCCCGAACTGGCCGTGGCGATGCTCGCCTGCGCGCGCATCGGCGCCGTTCACTCGGTCATCTTCGGCGGCTTCAGCCCGCGTTCGATCAAGGACCGCGTCGAAGACTCCACCTGCCGCGCAATCATCACGCAGGACGAGGGGCGCCGCGGGGGCCGCGTTGTGCCGCTGAAGAAGAACGTTGACGAAGCACTGGACGAGGGCGCAGAAAGCGTCGAGTTCACCGTCGTTTTCAAGCGTTCGGAGAATCCCGTCGACATGAAGGACGGCCGGGACTTCTGGTGGCACGAAGAGCTACCGAAGCAGGCCGCCGAGTGCGAACCGGCCGTCATGGATTCGGAAGACCCGCTGTTCATCCTTTATACCTCCGGTTCCACTGGGAAGCCGAAGGGCGTGCTGCATACCCAGGCCGGATACCTGCTGCACACGAAGTTTTCGCACCGCATCGTTTTCGACCTGCACGACGACGATATCTACTGTTGCGCCGCTGACATCGGTTGGATTACCGGGCACAGCTACATCACCTACGGCCCGCTGGCGAACGGCGCGCGCAGCGTCATCTTCGAATCCGTGCCCACCTACCCCGACGCGGGACGCTACTGGGACATGGTTGACCGCCTCGGCATCACCATCTTCTACACGGCGCCGACGGCTATTCGCGCGATCGCCCGCGAAGGCGACGACTTCGTGACTCGCTACAAGCGCAGCACCCTCCGCGTACTCGGCAGCGTGGGCGAACCGATTAACCCCGAAGCGTGGCGCTGGTATTACAACGTGGTGGGCGACGGGCGCTGCGCCATCGTGGACACCTACTGGCAGACCGAAACAGGCGGCCACATGATCACGCCTCTGCCTGGCGCGGTGGACATGAAGCCGGGCTCCGGCACGCTCCCATTCTTCGGTATCGAGCCTTGCGTGGTGGACGAAACCGGAAACGAAATCGAGGGCAACGACATCTCGGGCCGGCTCTGCATGAAGTCGTCGTGGCCGGGGATGATGCGCACCGTATACGGCGACCACCAGCGCTTCATCGACACCTACCTTTCGACCTATCCCGGGCTGTACTTCACTGGCGACGGCTGCCACCGCGACATCGACGGCTACTACTGGATTACCGGCCGTGTCGACGACGTCCTGAACATCGCCGGGCACCGCCTTGGCACGGCCGAAATCGAAGGCGCGCTGGTTGGCCACCCGGCCGTAGCCGAAGCGGCCGTGGTGGGTTACCCGCACGACGTGAAGGGCCAGGGCATCTACGCGTTCGCGCTGCTCAACAGTGGCTATTCGGGTTCGCCTGAACTGGCCCAGGAACTACGCGGTGCGGTGCGCAAGGACATCAGCGCGATCGCGACGCCCGACAAGATCCAGTTCGTCGAAGGGCTACCCAAGACGCGCTCTGGCAAGATCATGCGGCGCATCCTGCGCAAGGTGGCCGAAGGCGACCCCGGCAACGTGGGCGACGTCACCACGCTTGCCGAACCGGCGGTGGTGGAGGACATCATCAAGGGCGCGGACGCACCGCTGTAGGCAGCTGAGCCTGGCTCACCACGTCTGCGCATTACCCGTGCCTTTGATAGGCTATCTGGGTCCGGAGCGTAGCGCAGCCTGGTAGCGCACTTGAATGGGGTTCAAGAGGTCCCGCGTTCGAATCGCGGCGCTCCGACCATACGAAATCGAAGAGGCGGCCCAAGTTGGGCCGCCTCTTTGCGTGATGGCACGCTCGCTGGCCTAGCGGTCCTTCAGCAGCGACAGGATGTTGCCGCGCACCAGCGCCATCCCCAGCGGCGCCAGGGCGATGGCCACCAGCGCCGCCAGCCCCGCCGTCCGCAGGGCGATGAGCGACGCCTCCACCGTTGGCGCTTCGAGGAACGCCCCCTGCAGCGCCAGCGCGTAGAGCCACCCGACGGCAAGTCCCGCGCTCACCAGCAGCCACGATTCGATGGCGCTGACGAACAGCAGGTTGGTGCGCGCCGTGCCCAGCGCCAGGTAGAGCCCGAAGTCGGCGCGGCGGAACCACAACATCAGCCAGCTCACCGCCGCGAGCAGCGCGCCCGCGAACAGCCAGCCCAGGCGCTGCGGCCGCCCATCGTAGTCGGCGGCGGGATCGCGCGTGAACTGATCGGCGCGCAGGTAGGGGCGCACCGCCGGCTCGCTATCGCCGCTGGCGAACCAGGCCGCAAGCGACGCCTCCCCGGCGGCGTAGCGTTCGCGTTCGAACTCCACCCAGCAGTCCTCGGCGGGGCCCCATGGCGCGACCACGTCCAGCAGCGCGCGGCTCACCTGCGGGTTGCGCTCCGAAGTGTCGAGCACGGCGGCGACGCGCATCGGCTCTTCGCCGCGGCGGGCCGCGAAGCTCCCCGGGGCCAGCCCCACTTCGTCCGCGAGACCGCTGCCAGCGGCGACCCCGCCCGCGAGTTCGGCCATCGGCATCGCGAAGCCCGGGTCCCATGCGCGCAGCAGCCCCACCGTCACGGGGTAGGACTGGAACAGCACGCCCGGCTGCGTCGAAAGGCTCGTTAGTTCTGAAGCGCCGAGCGCGCCCGCCGCCACCACGCCTTCCCGGTGTTCGAGCGCGGCGCAACGGTCGGACGCGACCGGTGCGCCCGGGGCC
>CAZDZP010000320.1:0-3064 GCA_964509855.1 uncultured Anaerolineaceae bacterium
CCGGCATTGTTGTCGACCCTGCGAACGGACGGACGGTCGCCGGGGTGCGAGGCAGCAAGGGACGTTTCCTACCGGTGGCGACCGCGATAGAGCGCCGCGGCGCCGAGATGGACAAGGCTATGGAAAACACGACCCTGGTGTGTGTCGCAACGAACGCCGATTTGGAACACCACCAGGTGCAGCGGCTCGCGATCCAGGCGCACAACGGTATCGCACGTTCGGTGCTCCCGGCCCACGCCTTCGGCGACGGCGACGTCACCTTCGCGCTCAGCATGGCGACAGCGGAAATGAAACCCTACGACACGGCCATGCTTGGCGTTATGACAACACTGGCCGTCGAGCGAGCGATCGTGAACGCCGTGCAGGAGGCTAGCGGGCTCCACGGCGTCCCCAGTGCGACCGAATGGACGGGAAAAGGCTAGCGCCAGCGACCCCTGCCGCCGTAGCCGGCGATCGCCAACACGATCAGAACGATGACGATCACGACCAAGAGGTTGCTCGTCAAGAAATAAGCGCCGCCGCCAAAGAGCAGCAGCAAGAGCAGCACGATCAGGATTAGGGCCAGCATGGCATCTCCAATCAGCGGGACAGTCGCCCGGGGCGGGGAGTGTACCTGTTCCCGGGACCAATGTGTTGGCGGCGAAGAAACCGCGAGTAGCGATAGTCGCCGAAGAACTGGAACACCCGCATACTAGCGCGCATTCAGCGAGGCGTCGGATGAACGCCGGAGGGCAGACGAAATGGCACGGTTTGAAGGCAAGGTGGTGGTGATCACGGGCGCCGCGGGCGGGATCGGCATCGCAGCCGCCGAGCGGTTCGCGAGCGAAGGCGCGAAGGTCGTCGCGGTAGACATGAAGGGCACCGATTTGCAGGCAGTGCTCGACAACGTGAAGGAAGCCGGGAGCGAGGCGATCGCCGTCGAAGCCGACGTCACCCGGTCGGCACAGGTCGAGGAGTATGCGCGCGCGGCGAAGGCGAAGTTCGGGCGCATCGACGCCTTCTTCAACAACGCGGGCATCGAAGGATGGGTCGGGCCGAGCCTCGAGTACCCCGAGGAGATCTTCGACAAGGTGCTCGCCGTGAACGTGAAGGGGGTGTGGCTGGGAATGAAGTACGTGGTGCCAATCATGCGGCAGAACGGCGGCGGCGCGATTGTGAACACGGCGAGCGTTGCCGGCCTTGGCGCCACGCCGACGATCATTGCCTACGGCGCGAGCAAGCATGCGGTCGTCGGGATGACGAAGAGCGCTGCGATCGAATTCGCGCCGGAAGTGCGGACGAACGCGGTATGCCCTTCGCCCATCGAAACACGGATGATGCGCTCGCTGGAGCGCGGCATGAACGCCGACCACCCGGAGATGGTGAAGCAGGCGATGGCGGCAAACATTCCGATGCAGCGCTATGGCGAGCCTTCAGAGGTGGCGGCGCTGGTCGCGTTCCTCTGCAGCGACGATGCAAGCTTCATCAACGGCGGCATCTACACCATCGACGGCGGCTCGAAAGCGCGCTAAATCGACTTCTGTGGGGAGACTCTCTTGTGAGGCGCATCACATTGTTGACAGCCTCCTCCCAAGAGTAGACGATCTGTCTTGCCGCCTACCCTTGTGGAGGCGAGCCTGAGTAGAGCCTTACGGAGCAAGTGTCCGCTCGGACCCAATGGGCCGGTACGGACGAGATGCACGCAAGACACACGGGTTATTGGACCCACGACGACTGCGGCTTTTCGGCCTCGTCCTATTGCTATGGGCGAGGCTTTTTCTTTGGGGCGGGGGATGGGAAACCATGGGACGGCTGTCAGTACACAAACTGGCTGAGTGGAAGGCGGAGGGCCGCCGATTCGCGATGGTCACGTCTTACGATGCCTGGTCGGCACGGTTGGCCGAACAAGCGGGCATCCCGATCGTTTTGGTCGGCGATTCGCTGGGGAGCGTCGTACTGGGATACGACAGCACAGTCCCGGTCACGATGGAGGAGATCCTCCACCACACGAAGCCCGTTGTGCGGGCAACGCAGAAGCTCATAGTCGTCGCTGACATGCCGTTTATGAGCTACCAGGCTGATACAGCCGAAGCCATCCGCAACGCAGGACGCCTCCTCAAGGAAGGCGGCGCGACCGCCGTCAAGCTCGAGGGCGGCACGCATATGACTGAAACGGTGCGCCGCATGGTGGAATGCGGCATCCCGGTGATGGGCCACCTGGGTCTCACACCGCAGTCGGTGAACCAGTTTGGCGGGCACAAAGTGCAGGGCAAAACGCCGCGCGCCGCCGCCAAGATCATGGCCGACGCTAAGGCGCTGGAAGATGCGGGCGCGTTCGCCATCGTCCTCGAAACGGTACCGGCGCAGCTCGCGACCGCGATTTCGGAACGGCTGAGGGTCCCCACGATCGGCATCGGCGCCGGCGCTGGTTGCGATGGGCAGGTGCAGGTATTGCACGACATGCTGGGTATCTACGACGACCAGCGGCAGCTCAAGCACGCGAAGCGCTACGCCACGATCGGAAGCACGATCCGCGACGCCCTGAAGGAGTACGCGGACGAAGTTGAGAACGGCGCTTTCCCAGCGCTGGAACACAGCTTCCAGTGCGACCCGGAAGCGGTCCGCGAACTGGTGACCTCGGTCTAACCAGCCCGGGGATTCGAAAAGCATGGGAGCATTGCCAAGGCGGTGCTCCCATTTTCGTGGGACTTCACCTACTTCCCGCGCCGCTTTGGACGCGGTTGCAGAAGGACGAATCGATGGAAATTCTCACCAGCCCGGCGACAATGCGAGCCTGGCGGCGCGACTTCGCGGGCACTGTAGGACTCGTGCCAACGATGGGATACCTGCACGAAGGTCACCTCTCACTGGTACGCCAGTCGGTGCAGGACAACGACGCGACGGTGGCGAGCATCTTCGTTAATCCGACCCAATTCGGGCCCAACGAAGACTTCGAACGCTATCCGCGGGACGAAGAGCGCGACCTGGCGATGCTGAGCGATGCCGGCGTTGCCGCCGTCTACATGCCGACGGTGGACCAGGTTTACCCGGACGGCTACGAAACCTACGTGACCCCGGGCGCGAC
>CAZDZP010000321.1:0-3047 GCA_964509855.1 uncultured Anaerolineaceae bacterium
TCGGCGCGCATGGCGACGATCATCACCGCCTTCCACCGGCTCCGCGAAGGCAAGGAGCCTGTTGGCCCCCGGGACGACCTGGGCCACGCCGCGAATTTCCTCTGGATGCTCAAGGGTACCGAGCCGACGGAACTCGAAGTGAAGGTCTTCAACGTCGCACTCATCCTTCATGCCGAGCATGAAATGAACGCCTCGACCTTCGCCGCGATTGTGACCGCTTCCACGCAGAGCGACATGTATTCGGCGATCGCGTCTGCTATTGGCACACTGAAGGGGCCGCTCCACGGTGGCGCCAACGACGCGGTATTCAAGACGCTCCAGGCGGTTGGCTCCGAAGAGAACATCCCTGCCTACGTCGAAGAACTCCTGAGCCGAGGGGAGCGGCTGATGGGCATCGGCCACCGCATCTACAAGACGACCGACCCCCGGGCCATCATTCTCGAGCGGCTTGGCGAGCAACTGGCGGAGACGTCGCCCGACGCGAAGTACTTTCACCTGTCGCGCAAGCTGCGGGACCACCTGGCCAAGCGACTGGAGGGACGACCGCTCTACCCGAACGTCGACTTCTTCAGCGCCAGCGTCTACAAGATGCTCGGGATCCCGAACGACCTGTACACGCCCATCTTCGCTGCCGCGCGAATCGCGGGCTGGACAGCCCACCTGATGGAACAGTACGCGAACAACCGCCTGGTGCGCCCGAACGCGCTTTACGAAGGCGCCGAGAACCGGCCCTACGTCGCGATTGCCGAACGCGACTAGGTTCCCTCGACAAAGCTTCCTCGTTTCAACCGAACATCAAAAGGGCCGCTGGCATTGCCAGCGGCTCTCTTCGTTACAGAACATGCAGAAGGCTAGAACACCGTGCGGTGGATGTCGTCCCGTTCGCGCTCCTGCATCTGCACGAAACCCTCATCGCCTTCGACGCGCTTCTTGTCGCGCTCCTGGCCTTCTCGTTCTTCGCGCTCCTCGCGCTCTTCGGGGGTCTCCAGCACAAGTCCACCCTGCGCAGTTAACTGGAACTCGGCCCGGAGCGGATCGCCGATGACGGCGTAGCGGTCGCCTCCGAGGTAGGCAAGGGGGCTGTTCTCGCGGTCTTCGAGTAGCCAGTGTTCGGCATAAGCCTCATCGAGCGCCTGCACGCGCATCACCCGGCCGACGAACAGCAAGTGGTCACCGTACTTCTGCATGTCCTCGACGCCGCATTCGATCCAGGCAAGGCAGCCTTCGATGAGGGGCGCTTCGGTCCACTGGCCGCGAAACGCCTCGAGGCCGGCGGCTTCGAGCTTGTTGTTGTCGAGCCCGCTCTGGGAACCGAGATAGGCGGTCTGTTTCAGCAGCGCCGGGCCCGGGATGTTTATAGCGAACTCTTCGGCCAGGCGAATCATGTCGGCGGTGTGCCGGTGAGGGTGCACGACCAGCCCGACCAGTGGCGGTTCCATGGAGAGCGTCGTCATCCAGGCGATAGGGGCGGCATTGGTGTTCCCGCGCCAGGCGGTAGACACGATGCCAACCGGCCCGGGCGTTAGAAGGCGCCGGGCGTCGGTGGGTTTGTAGATGCAGCGAGGCATTGGGGCCCCCAGAGGGCTGTCGGAAAACCTAGCGGTGACCGTTGAGGCTGGCGCGACGCCAGCGAAGGAACTGCCAATATGCAAGCAGTTCAGGCAGGTCTTCGGGGTGCTTTTCTAGTTCGTTAATGAGTTCGGCGATGTCACTATCGCGGACGTAGAGCATGTCACCGTCGTCGCCGAGGAAGTAATGAAGCGGGCGGTTGAGGATGCGGGCCACGCTGAGGAGCATGTCGATGCCAACGGAGCGCTGGCCGGCTTCGTAAAGACTGATGGCGCTCTGCGTGGTGCTGAGCGCGGAGGCCAATTGCCCCTGGCTCATGCCAGCGTCACGGCGAGCGGCGCGAATGCGCTGACCAAGAGTGGCCGAAACTGGTGGAGCACCGTTGCCGGTTGCGGCTTTCATGTGTCGATCCTGAAGAAGAGGGGCGAATCGCGTCACAGAGAAACGCCGTCCCTGAACAGTACCAGAGGTAGTGTTGGGGTCAACGGGCACTATTATGTTTCCTACAGGTAGGGCGTAGCCTGCTCAGGACCTAAAGTACTCAGCGTGGCTACCCGGCGAATCACTACGCTAGCGTCGAATTCCGAAGAAGAAACCCGGGACCTCGGAGAGCGCATCGGGCAACTCCTGGAACGGGGCGATACCGTCCTGCTGCGAGGCGACCTCGGCGCAGGCAAAACGCGCCTGGCGCAGGGAATCGCCCGTGGACTTGGGGTTCGTCAGCCAGTCACGAGCCCGTCCTACGTCCTGATGAACGAATATGAGGGACGCATGCGCATGTTCCACGTCGACCTCTACCGGATAGCAGATGCTGAGGAATTGGAAGACCTCGGGCTTTGGGACCACGCCGAGGATGGCTGCCTTGTCATCGAATGGCCGGAGCGGGGACTCGACCTTCTCCCTGGCGATCGAGTGGAGATCAGCATCCACGAGGGGGCGGCGCCCGACGAGCGGCTGTTCGAACTGGAAGCGCGCGGACCCCGGGGCGAGGCCCTACTCGGTGCGGTGTCCGCACGTTGACCGGCGCACTTTGCATCGACACGGTCTCCGACACGATGGTCGTCGCCTTTGGCGCCCGCGACGCGGAACCGCGCGTGCTCGCACACGACGAATCGCGCGAGCACACCCGGGCGTTACTGCGGCTGATCGACGAAGTTTGCGACGGGAATCGCAAGGCGATCGAAGGCGTAATTGTGGTGCGCGGTCCTGGAGCCTACGCCGGGCTGCGTGTGGGGGTGGCGACGGTACAGTCGCTGGGATTGGCGCTAGGCGTACCCGTGAGCGGCGTGACCACATTCGAAGCCGCTCACGAAGCAGCGCGCCGCCATCCTGGATTCCCAACTTCGCAAGAAGTCACGGGGATACATCCCGCCGGGCGTGGTGAGTTCTCCGTGCAACGCTTCCTCGACGGAACACCACGCGTCGACAGCCACGTCCTGGCGCCGGGCGACCTACCGGTTGCGGGTGTGTTTGGAGAG
>CAZDZP010000322.1:0-3041 GCA_964509855.1 uncultured Anaerolineaceae bacterium
TGTTTCTCGACCGGCGTTGCCGCTGATTCCTCCCGCGCCCTCCTCGACCCCGGCCTCGGTGGTCGTCTCCATTGCGGAGCGGCCGCCGAAGTTCTGCTCGGATTCGGCTTCGGTATTCGTGAAGCTGCCCTGCGCTCCGCCCGCGCCGATCGACCCTTCAAGCTCGGTAGAGGACGAAGCTGACTCGCTGCCGGTGAACGTTTCTCGCGATTCGCTTTCGGAGGTGGCGAAGTTGCCAGACGCGCCGCCGGCGTTGATTTCGCCGCTGGCCGAAGTGCTGGATTCACTGGTGGTGGTCTCGGTGAAGGTCTGGTTGGATTCGGACTGGCTGGTTTCTAAGCCTGCGCTCGCGCCACCCGGGCCGACGGCACCCGAAACTGAATTGCTGGATTCGGACTGCGACGACGAACCGAGCGTTTCGCGGTCGGTGCTTTGCGAAGCCCCGGCCGATCCAGAGACGCCGTCGGGTCCGATCGCCACCTCCGCCTCGCGGGACTGCGTCGTTTCTTCGGTCCCAACGGCCGGGAAGACATCCAGCCCGCCCTCGCCGCCACCGAGGATTCCCGACGACGTGGTTGTGGTTTCTTGCGCGAACGATGCGGCTGCGCCGTTTTCGTTGAGGCCCGCGTCTGCTTCTGTCGTTGTCGTCGTGCTACCGGGCGCCGTGAAGCCGCCCGTGGGGGTGGTTGTTGAGTTTTCGAACGATACGGAAACGCCGTCGTCCAGCGACAGCTCCACACCCGGGAGGCCCAGGTCTGCCAGCGCCGTTTCAAACTCGCTTGCCGCCACTTCCATCTGTTGTTGCACGAACTCGATTGGCGCCCCGTCGCGCAGCGCCTGGACCCCGTCCTTCAAGGCGCTCCACGCTTCAGATGTCCGCTCTTGCACCGATTCCGGCGCGCGTTCTAGACGCTCGCCGGTCCGCTCCAGAAATCCTTCGAGCCGCGAACGCTGATCCTCGCCGATGTTCGGGTAGGGAATTGGCACAGGACCGGCCGGACTTGGCGTGTCCACCACATCTGGGAACGTGGACGAACTGCTACCGTCTCCCGTCTTGGAAACGCCCATCGCCGAGAGCGCGGTGCCGACAGCACCGAAAATCTCGCTGAGGTCGGCATTGAGCGAAGCGAGGAATGAGTCGCTGGTCTGCTGTTGGCTCGTCGTCGGTTGATTGGTCACGGGTAGCGCTCCTCGGGTGGGCCAGGCACGATCGAATTTTCGCGGCGCAGTTTGGCCACTTTTCGATGATTCTAGACCCGGCGCGCAAGCCCAAATCGGGTACCAAATGGGTACAGATCAGTTGGTTGTACTGGCAGCGGAATACAGACCCTCGTAGATCCGCGTTGCCAGTTCGCAGGCTTCGGCGGTGGCGGGGTCGATGAGCGGACGGTTCCCGCGTTCGCGCCACTTCTGAATTCCGGATAGCGCGGCGGTTTGGATGGCTGCAGGCGGCGCGTCTTGGCCGAGGCCGAGCACGGTGACTGGTGCTGCCTCGCCCGTGATATTGGCGATCTCGGCGCGCTCCGCTTCGGTGAGCCGTGCTGCGCGGGAGATCGCCAGATGTACGAGCCGCAGACGGGCGAGGTCGCTCGCTCCCGCTTCCATGCGCTCGATCGCTGCGAGCATGCGTTCTCCCTGCGGGTCGCCGGCGACGACCAGCGCGTCGGCCGCTGCTCGGAGCGCCTGTACCGCAGATCGCGCCTTGAGAGCGCGGGCCCGTGCTGCGAAGTGCCCCTCCAGCAACCCGCGCACAGCCGCGATTCCCGAAACGTTCGTCAGCGAACGCGCGAGGTCGGTCGCGGTGTGAGCGCGTCCGCTCCGAACCTCCGCCACCGCGAAGCGCAGGCCGAACATCCCTAGCCGGTCGAGGAGATGCCGGCTATCTGCGTCGCTCAGCTCGACCTCGGCCGTCCCGGCGAAACGGTCGGCGGAGAGCAAGGCCCCAGCAAGGACGCGGGCATCGAGGGCCGCGACGTGCCGAATCAACGCAGCCTCCCGTTCCTGCAGCGTTTGCGCCGTCAACGCGAGCAGTCCCGAGACAGGTGTGACGGTGGCAACGAGTGCTCGCACGCGTTCGTCTCCGCGGTAGCGCCCGGCAATCTTTTCGGCGGATTGGAGTGCGTCTAGGCGGCCGCCGCCCAGTTCGTCGGCGCGGGAGAGGATGGCGATCGCGTTCACCGGTGCTGCGTGTGCCGCGGAGCGGTCCTGGAACGCTTCGAGGAAGGCGTCATCGCGCCCGTGGGCATGGCGCATCAGGTAGATGACAGCGTCGGCGTCCGAAGGGTCGTCGGATTCGGTCATGAGCGCTTCGAAGGTCCGGGCCGAAATGTCGTCGTTGACGGACGCGATGCCGGGGGTGTCGATGTACGTGACGCTGGCAAGCCTCGAACTCGGCCAATGCACGTCGATGTGGTCAATGTCGGCGTCGATATTCGTGCCGAGGTCGATATCCAGGCGGCCTTCGTTGCGGGCGAAGGGAAGCGCCGTTCGTGCGCCGCTTCGCATGGCTGCTTCGACGCGGTAGGCGATGCCCCGCCGGTACCAGGTGACGATCCGCGTGCATTCGCTCGCGTCCGAGGCCGCGAGCCGCTCGCCCACGAGCGCGTTGAGGAGCGTGGACTTGCCCGCCTTCGTTCGCCCGGCAATGGCCACACGAAGTGGTTCTTCCAGCCGGGTGGAAATCGAACGCACGCGCTCGGCATGGGGGGCGGGCAGCTGCAGCGAACCCGCTTGCTCGCAGAGTTCGCGGATGCGTTCGTTCAACGAGGGTTGGGTCACGCTTCGCGCTCCACCGCCCCAACACGTTCGAGCACGATATCGAGCTTTTCCATGCGCCGCTGCAGCACGTCGATGCGTGCGTTCCGTGATTGCATGTCTTGCTGCATGGAAGACTCGAGCGCCCGCGTGGTCTCGCTCAGCGTCGAAAGTAGCTCGCTAATGCGGTCGTTGAAGTGGTCGCGGAGCTGGCGTTGGAGGTCGCGTGTCATGTCGCGGATCCGGGTGCCGACTTCGAACTGCACGTCGTCGATGAACTGGCGGAC
>CAZDZP010000323.1:0-3010 GCA_964509855.1 uncultured Anaerolineaceae bacterium
TGGGCACTTTTCATTCTCCTGAGGATGTGGCGCCGACAGGCGATTCCACTTCCTCCTCATCTTCGTCCACGTCGTCGTTCTGGTCATCTTCGTCGACGATTGCGGCCTCGGCAGCAGCACGAGTGACTTCTTCGTCTTCTTCTTCGACCACGTTGGATTCGGCCTGTTTCTTGGCCAGCGCGGCAAGTTTCTTCTTGTCGGGCACCAGGATCATGGACATGTGACGGCCTTCGAGGGAGGCCTCCTTTTCCACCACACCGACGTCCACCAGCGAAACCTTCATGCGATCGAGCAAGTTCTTGCCGATCTGAGGATGGGTGATTTCGCGGGCACGGAACATGACCGTGACCTTCACCTTTTCGCCTTGCTTGAGCAGCTTGATGGCTGTGCGCGTCTTGAAGTCGATGTCGTGTTCATCGATCTTCGGCTTCATGCGCACTTCACGCAGCTGGACACTGGTCTGGTGCTTGCGCGCTTCTTTTTCCTTCTTGGACTGTTCGTACTTGTAACGGCCGTAGTCCATAAGGCGGCAGACAGGCGGCTGAGCCTGCGCGGCAACTTCCACGAGATCCACATCTCGTTCGCGTGCCATCTGCAGAGCATCGGATGTGCGTACGACTCCGACCTGTTGGCCGTTCTCGTCGATAAGACGCACATCGGGCACACGGATGCGCTCGTTGATCCGCGGCTCTGGTGGCGTTGGCTTTGGCGGTGGCTTTGGTCTCTTCCTCAAACGCGTTCCCAATTAAAGATAAGCAGATGGCTAGTCTAGCAGCGCAGGGGCCGCCTGTATATCCAGTTCGAATCTGGAGCCGTACGATACTCGGCATGCCACGTGTCGAAACCGCAGTAATCCTGGCGGGCGGCCTGGGAACGCGAATGCTCCCGGCCACGAAGTCCGTCCCGAAAGAACTCCTCCCCCTCGCCGACCGGCCGATCATCCAGTACGCGGTGGAGGAATGCGCCGCCTCTGGCATTGGCCATGTCGTCGTCGTCATATCGGAAGGCAAAGAGGCCATCCGCGAGCACTTTGCAGAAGGCGGGTTCGCTGCAACATCGCTCCGCGAAAAAGGTCGCGATGATTTCGCCGACATTTGCGATTCGCCCGCGAAGCTTGCCAGGATCGACTTCGCTTACCAGCACGAAGCGAAGGGCATCGCGCACGCACTGAAGCAAGCTCAGCCGTTTATCAAGGGCGAGGCACTTGCCGTCTTCTACCCCGACGATGTAATCCTCGGAGATGAGCCGTGCATCGGACAGCTGGCGAACGCATACGAACGCCGCCCGGGAACTATCCTTGCCGTCGAGGAAGTGCCGGAGGCCGAGGTCTCGAACTATGGGGTCGTGGACCCTTCCGGCGATGGTGACCCAATTCCGCTCAAGGGGGTGGTGGAAAAGCCGCCGCGAGAGGAAGCTCCGTCGAGGCTCGCGATCGTGGGCAGGCTTGTCTTGCCATCAACAATTTTCGGGCACATCGACAACCTGCAGCCGGGCGCCGGTGGTGAGTATCAATTGACCGACGCAATCGCGCTGCAACTCGCTGCTGGCGAACCGGTGAGCGCCTACCGGTTCCGCGGAGAACGGCACGACACGGGTCGCCCACCGGGCTACGTCGCGGCGAACCTTGCTGCGGCGCTGCGCAACCAGGACTACCGCGAGCGCACGATCGAGCTTGCCAAACCACTGTTGGGAGAGGTTCGCTAGCACATGCAGATCCTGGCCGTTGGGTTCGCGCTGCCGAATCCGTCCATCGACAACTACAACCCGCTCACGGCGCCGAGCTATTTTGACTACGACGCGGTCATCATCGACCCGGAGTCGGTCACCCGTTTTCCGCGCGAGTTGATGGACGAAGGAAAGACCTTTGACGCTCACGACGGGCGCCCCGTGGTGAACGGCGCGTCGACGGCATCATCCGTTTCGATTGCCGACCAGTTGAAGCGCCGCACTGAAGAAGCGACCCGTCTGCTGGATTCGGGCGGAACCGTGATAGTGTTCGGGCGGCCGAATTCAACCATCTCCGGCATCGTGGGTTTCGAGGGCGCCGACCGGTACCACTGGCTGCCGGCGCCCGAGGGTGCTTCCTGGGGACCGCCGCTTCTCCGGGCCGCCGAAGGGAAGACGGTTCGAATCAAGGACGATGTGCACCCCATCGCCGACGTGCTGCGCGAGTACCGCAAGCAAACGGTGTACCGGGCTGTGTTCGACGATCGTCACCCTATGGTGCGAAACGGTGGCCGCATCCTGGCTGCAGGTGGAGCCGATGTTCCCATCGCTGTGCAGTTCGACGTGCTCGCCGGCCGCGTGCTTTTCATCCCGGCGATGCAGATTGCGTCCGGCGATACGCGTGGGAAGCTTGCGGCGGCCATGGTTGACGTGGTGCGGCGGATCAGCGGCGAAACGGTCGAGACGGCGGCGCCGACATGGGCACGGGCGCTGGCCATTCCGGGGCTGGAACAGCTAGAAGCAGAAGCCGAAGAAGCGACGCAGGCCGAATCGGCGGCGCGTTCGCATCTCGCCGACGTGAAGGAAAGGCTGGATGCGCTGACTCGCTTCCGAGCACTGGTGTGGGCCGAAGGTTCGCAATTCGAAATGGCGCTACGCGCTTCGCTGGAGGCGCTCGGGTTCGCGGTGACGAGCGCGGCGGGCTCACCGCTCACCATCAGCGCGGATGGCGAGACGATCTACGTGGAGGCCGAGAGTTCGCGAAGCGCGGTGGTCGAATGGCCATATATTCGGTTGCAGCGGCGCCTCGAAGAAGAACTTCTCAAGCGCGGTAAGACGCCGCGAGGTCTTGTTGTTGCTAACGGCCTGCGAGGAGAAGCACCGGACCAGAGGAAGAAGCAGTACACCGATGCGCTCTCAAACGCTTCGGAGAACTACCGCTACGGACTCGTGACAGCCGAAACGCTCTTCGCGCTCACGCAAAGGGCGCTGGGCGGCGCCGAGGCCGAAGAACTCGAGGGCATGCGCCGCCGCATCCTGCGCGCCCGCGGGCCTTTGACACTTG
>CAZDZP010000324.1:0-2931 GCA_964509855.1 uncultured Anaerolineaceae bacterium
TTTGGATGACGGTTCGCTGCGAATGGAAGTCCGCCTGCCGAGTCTTCTCGAATTCGTGCCATGGGTGCGGAGCTGGGGTGCGGACGCCATCGTGATCTCGCCGCCTGAACTCCGCGACGAAATCGCGGCTTCCTTCGCGGCTGCAGCCGAGCGCTACCGAACCGGCGAGGCCTAAGGGAAGAGCAGTGAGTGGCGGTGCGGGATACACTGCCACTCATGGAAGAAACAGAACTGGTCCCCCGTCTTCGGCAGCGGCGGGACACGCTCGCAAGAGAACTGGGACTGGCGAACGGCGTCGTGGTGGTCCCATCGGGACTGCCACTGCCAATCGCTGGCACCGACCAGGTTCACGACTACCACGCTCATAACGAGCACTACTACCTCAGCGGCGTCTCCGAGCCGGGCTCAGTCCTCGCCTTTGACCCCGGCGAAGGCTGGAGCCTGTTCGTACAGCAGCTTTCGCGCGAAGACCAGGTGTGGACGAACGCCAGCCCCGCTCTGGAGGAACTCGCGGCGCGCTCCGGCATCGAAGCCGCGCGAGTACTGGAAGCGACGCATCTGCAGCAGTGGCTCGAGAAGCGGCGCGGCGAGCCTGTCGCTCTCGCTGGCAATCACGATATTGAACACCGCGCCGCCGAATATGGCATTCCAAACTGGGCCGCCCTTGAACTCGAAGTCGACGATGAGCGCTCGGCGCTCGTCTCCCAGGCGATTGGCGAAGCGCGGCGTGCCAAGGATCCGCTTGAACTCGACCGGATGCGCCGGGCGTCGAAGGCATCCATTGCCGGTCACATGACCGCGCTGCGCATCGCCGTCCCAGGGATGTCCGAGCGTCGCTTGCAAGTTGAGCTTGAGGCCGACTTCTTCCGGGCCGGCGCGGCGCGCACTGCGTACGGGTCCATCGTCGGAACCGGCCCGAACGGCTCCGTGCTCCATTTCGCCCCTGGTGAGCGGCAGTTGTCCGACGGTGACATCGTGCTCATCGACGCGGCCGGTGAGGTGGATGGATACGCGGCTGACATAACGCGCACATTTCCTGTATCGGGACGCTTTTCCCCGGAGCAGGCTGAGTTGTACGACCTTGTACTCGCGGTTCAAGGCGAGGCCATTGCTGGCGTGCGCCCCGGTGTGGAATTCAAAGACCTGCACCTGCAAGCCGCACACGGCATCGCACAGGGTCTCGTTGACGCGGGCATACTCGTTGGGAACGCCGAAGACCTGGTGGAGTCGGACGCCCACGCGCTCTTCTTTCCCCACGGCCTCGGCCACATGCTCGGACTCGCCACCCACGATTCCGGCGGTTGCCTCGCGGGACGCGAACCATCGGACCGGTTCGGGCTGAAGTACCTGCGCGCTGACCTCCCACTCCAGGAGGGCTACGTGGTGACCATCGAACCGGGCATCTACTTCATCCGCGCGCTACTGACCGACCCCGACCGCCGCCACCGCTACCGGCAAGCTGTCAACTGGGATCGTGTGGACTCGATGCTCGACTTTGGCGGCATCCGAATCGAAGATGACGTCCTGGTCACCGCCAGCGGCGCTGAAGTTCTCTCGGCCGCGCTTCCAAGCTCGCGCAGGGATATCGAAGAACTCCGCCGGGAGGCACGTTCCGCATGAGTCAGAATTTCGAGCGCATCACCATCGCTGATGTTGCGCGCTTTCCACGCCCCGGTACGTCCATCCCGATGCGGCTGGGCTTCACCCCGGATGGTTCGGAAGTCACCTACCTTGCTTCCACCGAAGGCAACCTGGTGCTCAGTCTTTTCGCCCTCGACATCGCGACGGGCGAAGCACGCGTACTGGCGGGACCACCGGCCTCTTCCACGGTTGAGGCGGCACTATCGCGCGAGGAAGAACTACGTCGCGAGCGTGCCCGCCTGCGTGAGCTGGGTGTCACCAGCTATCACTTCGCCCTCGACGCACAGAAGCCAACCTTCCTCGTTCCATCTGGTGGTTCGTTGCGGGTTTCCGTTGGCGGCGCCGAACCACGGGAGATACCTGGCACCGAGGGTGCGCTGGACGCCCGCCTCAGCCGCGACGGCACGCAGGTCGCCTTCGTCCGGGACGGCGAGCTTTTCGTGGCGCAGGTGCCGCTTGGCAAGCCGCGACAGCTCACCACCGGCGCCGAAGACGGGCTTACCCACGGCGTCGCGGAGTTCATCGCCGCTGAGGAACTCGACCGTTCCGAGGGTTTCTGGTGGTCGCCGGACGGATCCAGCATCGCGTTCGTACGCGCGGACAGCCGGCACATCGAAAAGTACCCGATCGTGCACCAGGGCAAGGGCAGCGTGGACACGGAGTACCACCGCTATCCCTTCGCGGGCGATCCGAACTCGTACATCGAACTCGGCGTGGTCGATGTCGCATCGGGCGAAATCACGTGGATGGACCTCGGTATCGAGCGGGACATCTATCTCGCGCGAGTGAACTGGCGGCCTGACGGAATGCTCACCGCCCAACTGCTGGACCGCCAGCAGACCACAATCCAGCTGTTGGAACTCGACCCCTCGGGACGCGCGACTCCCCTCGTTACCGAGACGACGCGTCCCTGGGTGAACCTGCACCACGACCTGCGCTTCCTCGAAACTGGCGAGTTCATCTGGACCAGCGAGCGCACCGGATTTCGCCACATCTACTTCGTCGCGCCGGACGGTTCCAATATGCGCCCGCTCACCGAAGGCGATTGGGCCGTGACACGGGTTGTCGCGCTGGATGAGCCCCGGCGACTCGTCTACTTTGAAGGCACGCGCGAGTCCGTGCTTGAGCGGCACCTCTACCGCGTCGACCTAGCCGGCGGCGAGATTGAAAAGCTCACCACCGGGAGTGGTTGGCACAGCACGGTCGTTTCCCGAGACGGGGAGCGCTTCATCGATGTGCACAGCTCGGTGGCACACGCCCCCACGTTGACTCTGCGCGCGTGCCACGGCG
>CAZDZP010000325.1:0-2927 GCA_964509855.1 uncultured Anaerolineaceae bacterium
AAGAAGGAAGCGCACCGCGCGCTGAGCGATATCCGCGAGTCGATCGACGAACTGCGGTACTACCGCACCCGGGTGTTTCGCGAAAAAGTTTCGGGGAAGGATGAATCCGGGGTCGGAGAACGTTCGTAAACAGTGGTAGGGAAATCGAAGAAGCTACGGTGTAGCAGGCGGGCACGCCCCGGGAAATCAGTAGGGAAGCAAATCACAGGGCGGAGGGAAGCTCTGCGAGTGAGGCGTGCCCGCCCACTTGCCGCATTGTAGCGCTTATCGTCAAGCAGTTGCGATACCCCTCCCCCGTTTTTCTTCAGATTTCTTTCGCGCTGTACACTGGGCAGACGCTCCAGCGGCACATTTCGTGCTCAACATGCGTACGAGGTTTGCCTGATGCCCAGCACCCTGATACTTCTTCGCCACGGCGAAAGCACCTGGAATAAAGAAAACCGCTTCACCGGTTGGACGGATGTCCCCCTTACCGAAACCGGCATCACCGAAGCCCACACCGCAGGCCAACTGATGCGTGATGCGGGCTTGAAGCCAATAGTCGCGCACACGTCGCTGCTCATCCGCGCCATCAGCACGCTCAACATCGCGCTCGACGACATGGGCCGTTCGTGGATCCCCGTGCGCCGCTCCTGGCGCCTGAACGAACGCCACTACGGCGACCTGCAGGGACTAAACAAAAAGGAAACGAGCGAAAAATTCGGCACGGAGCAGGTGTTTGCGTGGCGCCGTAGCTACGACACGCCGCCGCCCCCATTGACCGCCGCCGACGACCGCCACCCCGGAAATGACGAACGCTACGAGCGCCTTGCGCCGGATGTTCTGCCCGCCACCGAGTGTCTGAGGGACGTCGTGGTGCGCATGATGCCTTACTGGTTCGACGCCATCGTGCCTGACCTCGCCGCGCACGGTTCCGTGATCGTGGCCGCGCACGGCAACAGCCTTCGCGCGCTGGTAAAGCACCTCGACGACATTTCCGACGAAGAAATCGCGGAACTGAATATCCCCACCGGCATTCCGCTCGTGTACACGCTCGACGACGACTTCCGGAAGGTTGCCTCGAAGTACCTCGGCGACGCGGAAGCCGCCGCTGCCGCGGCCGAAGCGGTCGCGAAGCAGGCAGGCTAGCCGGTGACCATCTACCTCATCCGCCACGGCCTGGCCTCCGCCGGCACCGAGAGCCTCGACCCGGGTCTTTCGAAAACCGGCCACGAGCAGGCGATGCTCACGGCGTCGTTCTTCAAGGACAAGAGCGTCGGGCGGCTGGTTGTGTCACCGTTGGCACGAACGCGGGAAACGGCCGACCCCATCGCCGCGCTGCTTGGCATCGAAGCGGAAGTGCGCAACGAAGTCGCAGAAGTGTTCGACCCCACCATGCCCGCCGACCAGCGCCGCAACATGATTGGCCCCTTCATGGCCGGGCGCTGGAGCGAACAGAACGAAACGCTCCAGGCCTGGCGCAAGCGCGTGGTCGACACCCTGCTTGAAATGGGACTCGCCGCCGAGGCCGCCAACCACGACCTCGTGGTGGTCTCGCACTACATCGCCATCGGCGTCGCTATTGGGGAAGCGCTCGGCGACGACAAAGTGGTTCCCACGCCCATCGCCAACTGCTCCATCACCTCCATGGGAGCGGGTCACGGCGGCCTGCGCCTGCTGGAAGCGGCAACGACAGCGCACCTCCCACCGGACCTGGTGACCGGCCTTGGCCAGGCCATGGCAGGCGGCCCGCCGGCTGCGTAACCTGCCGTGGTAGCCGCGCTCCTGTAGAGCACTGGGAAAGCGTTCGAACTTGTCCCACACTTCGGTCTGTCCCGCCGTTCGCGGCTCTCCCTGCGCATCTGGGGATGCGTGGCTACAAGGATCGGCCAGCCTTTCGGTCCCGTTTCCTGGCCCAACCGTTCCGCACGAACGCCAACAGACCGGCGTAGACTCCAAGCAACGCAGCCACGGGAGGCCGCCATGCCGGGAGAATCCGACCCCGCCTATCGCATCTACGTTTCCTACATCGACAAGTCGCGCGAGTTCTACGCCGCGCAGGGCTTCGAAAAGCCCTACCGCTGGGCGGCCAACAGCGACGCACCCTTCACGCCGCTGCCGAAACCCCTCGCGCAGTGCCGCGTAGGCATCGTCACCACGTCGTCGCCGTGGGGCGAAGGCGAGGATGCCGTGGAGCAAGCCCGCCTGACCGGCACATACGCCATGCCAGTCGACCCACCGCCGGCGCGCATGTTCACCGACCACCGTTCCTGGGACAAGGAAGAGACGCACACAAACGATGTCGAGAGCTTCCTTCCGCTCGAAGCCCTCGCGTCGCTCGCGAACGAAGGCCGCATCGCTTCGGTGTCGCCGCGCTTCTACGGCATCCAGACCGAGTACAGCCAGCGTCGCACCAACGAGGTGGACGCTCCCGCGCTGCATGCGATGCTGCAGGAAGACGGGGTGGACGTGGCGCTCCTCGTCCCCCTCTGACCGGTCTGCCACCAGACCGTGAGCCTGGCCGCACGCTACCTCGAAGAACAGGGAATCCCCACCGTCGTCATCGGCTCTGGCCGCGACATCGTCGAACAGTGCGGCGTACCACGCTTCCTGTTCAACGACCTGCCGCTGGGCAACCCCGTCGGCAAGCCCTACGACCGCGCCATGCAGCGCGAAACCGTCGCCATGGCGCTGGGCGTGTTGGAAAAGGCGTGGGCGCCGCGCACCACGGTCCAAACGCCCTTCGCCTGGGACCACGACGCCTGGCGCGCCAACTACATGCGCGTCGACGACTCCAACCGCGAAGCCCTCCGCCTCGCCGGCGAGGAACGGCGTGTCGAACGCGAACAACGCCGACAATCCGGCCAGGTTCGCGCGGAGTAATTCAGTAGCGCGGGGGGGGGCTGCCCGGCTCCCCCGCTCGTCTACGCGTTCTTGCGGACGCCCAG
>CAZDZP010000326.1:0-2917 GCA_964509855.1 uncultured Anaerolineaceae bacterium
CCATCATGTCGTTGTGGAAGTTCTTGTCCTTGTGGCCCATGCCGCCCACGTAGAGAGCAATGTTGGGCTTCATGCGGCGGAAGGCTTCCTTCACGTCCTTCGTAATGATGACGGTGGTGCCGGTCTGGACTTCGAGGTCCTTCAGCGACTTGCCGTTGCCGGCGCGCTTGAAGCCTTCTTCCAGCCATGGCCGGTAAATCTTCATGCTGCCGGGCACGAAGCCGAGCGGGAGCCAGCCGTCGGCGATTTCCGCCGTCAGTTTCACGTTCGATTCGGTCCCCGTGCCGAGCCAGACCGGCAGGTTGGGGTTCGGGTGGAGGATGGACTTGAGCGGCTTGCCGATGCCCATCGCGCCTTCACCGGTGAAGGGCAGCGATATTTCCTTGCCGTCGTGCGTCACCGGTTCTTCGCGCGCGAAGATTTTCTTCATGATGGTGACGTAGTCCTTGATGCGGTAGTACGGGCGGCCCCAGGGCTGGCCATACCAGCCTTCGACAATCTGCGGGCCGGAGACGCCGATACCGGCGATGAAGCGGCCGCCGCCAGCGAGGGCGTCCACGGTCTGCGCGGCCATCGCCGTGGCGGCCGGTGTGCGCGCGGCCAGCTGGATGACGCCGGTGCCTAGCCGGATGTGCTTCGTCAGCGCGGCGATGTAGGCCAGCGGCGAGATGGCGTCGGAGCCGTAGGCCTCGGCGGTCCACACGGAGTCGTAGCCCAGCTTTTCGGCGAGCAGGATTTCTTCCATCGGTAGCGTCATCTCGGCGCCCGAATAGCCGATGCTCAGTCCAAGTTTCATGCGATTCGTTCCTCATTCCCGGGGCCACGCTCAGTGCGCGGCCAACAGCCCTGCGATCCAATCAGACTCGTTCGAGGGTGTCAAAGTATCGGGATGGAAGTGTTACACGTGCGCGCCGGGGCGCCAGGCGTAGCTGGCTTTGCCGAGGGGCGTCGTGGGTGTCTCGTCGAGGACGTATTCGCGGCTGATGCTGTGCCAGGGGCCCTGGGCGCGGAGGGTCGCCATGAGCCCCACAAAGCCGAAGTTGATGCGCTGCGTGAACACCAGCTCCTGGGGGATGTTGAGCTGGCGGTTGATCTTCCCGGCTTCGCCCGTGAGCTGCAGGTTGCGGCGCACCATTTCGCTGGCCAACTCGGGCGTGAACTCCACACCGTCTTCGAGCACGAAGTCGTAGAAGGGTTTCATGTGCTGCCAGATTTCCTCGGTCGGCAGGTCGAGGTCCGGCGGGAAGTAGCCAGTCTTCTCCATGCGGTTGCGCCAGAGTTCGATGTCGCCCGTGACCACCCCGGCGATCATCTGGTTGAGGTCGCTGCGCATCTCGGGTCCGAGCTGTAGCACGCAGCCGAAGTCGAGGAAGGCTACGCGTCCGTCGTCCAGCAGCAGGTAGTTCCCGGCGTGGGGGTCGCCCTGGAAGAGCCCGAACTGATGCAACGCGCCAAAGGTGAAGCGGAAGATGATCTCGGCGAAGCGGTTGCGCTCCTCGGCCGGGCGCGACTTTGCCCACGCGAAGGGATGGCCCTTGATGTACTCCTGCACGAGCACGCGTTCGCTGCCCAGCTCTGGGTAGACGCTGGGGATGACGATGAACGGGTGCCCCGCGAACATTTCGCCGAAGCGCTGCTGGTTGCGGGCTTCCTGGCGGTAGTCCAGCTCCTGCCGAATGCCTTCCTTAATGGACTGAACGAGCGGCCCCGTGTTCAGCCCGCGGGAGGCGACGCCGAGCATCCCGAACAACAGGCCGAGATTTGCGAGGTCGTGTTCGATGGCTTCCTTCACGCCGGGGTACTGCACTTTGACGGCGACATCTTCGCCGCTGTGGAGCCGAGCGCGGTGTACCTGGCCGATGCTGGCGGCGGCGAAGGGTTCGCGCTCCCAGCGCTTGAACACTTTCTCCGGCGGCTTGCCGAAGTCGCGCCGGAAGACCTGCTCGACGAGCTCGGGTGACATCGGCGGGGCGTTCGATTGCAGCTCCGACATGCGCTCGGCGGCAGCTTCCGGGACCACGCCTCCCATCAGGGAGAAAATCTGCCCCAGCTTCATCGCGACGCCCTTCATTTCGCCCATGGTGCGCGTGACGTCGTCGGCGGTGCGCAGCATGACGCGCTCGCCGCGTTCCTCCCGCTGGCGCTTGTTGCCGAAGAGCGTGGTGCTCCAGCGCAGCCCCGCGCGAAGGCCAAGGCCCGCCGTTTTGCGTGTCCGGGCGAGGCGGCTCGTCCAGCGAAGTGCCTTCTTCCGGCGCTTCCGGGGTCTGCGCGTGTTCGTTGCGCTGTCTTGTGCTGGCGTTGCGGCCACGGGTTCCTCCGCTCGCATGTCCTATCCAAAATACGAGCGGGCTGCGCTAAGGAACCATTGAGTACGTGAAGTCACCTTCGCGGCGGCCGGTCAGTCCATGTCCCGGAGTTCGCGCAGGGTGATGTTCGAATACACAGCCGCGACGAAAAGCACCGCGCCTGAAAACGCCATGTACCAATCCGGCCCGATAATTTCCGCGCCGATCCCGGCAATGAGCGCGCCGAGCGGCAGGAGCCCCGCAATCGAGAGAGCGTAGATGCTCATCACGCGGCCCATCATGGCGTCGGGCGTGTTCATCTGGACCAGGGTCTGGTTCATGTTGATGAAGATGCCGCCGCCGATGCCCCACGCAAACATGAAGAACGCCGTCAGCGGATAGACGGGCGACAGGCCAATCGCAGCCACGATGGGCCCGGCGACAAGCATGTTGACCAGGAACCAGTGCCCTTTGCGGGTGAGCGACTTCCGCGAACCGAGGTAGAGCGACATCACGAACATCCCAGCGCCGGTGAAGGTCATGAGCAGGCCGTTGAGTGACGAGCCGACTTCGAGCTTCGTCCGCGCAATCTCCGGTACGAGCACGAAGACGGGCCCGAGCATGAAGAGCCC
>CAZDZP010000327.1:0-2898 GCA_964509855.1 uncultured Anaerolineaceae bacterium
TGGTGATGGGCTGCATCATGATGCGGGTCTGCCACCTGGACACCTGCCCCGTGGGCATCGCGACACAGAACCCGAAACTACGCGAGAAGTTCAACGGCCAGGCCGACCACGTCGTGAATTTCTTCAAGTTCGTTACCGAGGAGATCCGCGAGACCCTCGCCAGCATGGGATATCGCACGATTGACGAAATCGTCGGCCGCAGCGACCTCATCGATGTTCGCCGCGCCGTTGACCACTGGAAGGCACAGGGGCTCGATCTCTCGGCCGTACTCTACCAGCCGGATGTCCCGGACGAAGTCGCCCGCTACAAGGTCATCGAACAGGATCACGGAATCGCTCACGCACTGGACAACGAGCTCATCCGCCAGGCGGAGCCCGCACTCGAACGTGGCGAACCGGTCAAGATCGAGATCCCTGTACGCAACATCAACCGCACCGTGGGCACCATGCTCGGCAGCGAACTGACGCGCCGCTACGGCTTCAACGGCCTACCGGACGACACGATCGACATTTCCATGACGGGGTCCGGCGGCCAGAGCTTTGGGGCTTTCGTACCGTCCGGGGTTACGCTCCGTCTGACTGGCGACGCGAATGACTACTGCGGCAAGGGACTGAGCGGCGGCAAGATTACCGTCGCGCCCTCGCCGGAATCCACGTTCGTGCCGGAGGAGAACATTGTCATCGGGAATGTCGCGCTCTACGGAGCGACGAGTGGCGCGTTGTTCGCTCGCGGCCTCGCCGGAGAGCGGTTCGCGGTACGCAATTCCGGAGCTGTCGCCGTCGTCGAGGGCGTTGGCGACCACGGCTGCGAGTACATGACGGGCGGTCGCGTTGTGATCATTGGCAAGACTGGCCGGAACTTCGGTGCGGGCATGAGCGGCGGTGTCGCCTTTGTGCACGACCCGGACGGTGACTTCCATACGCGCTGCAATCCGGAAATGATCGACCTCGATCCGCTCGAAGATGCTGAGGATATGGAACTCGTGCGGGGCTTGCTGGAACGGCACGTCGAATACACCTCCAGCACGGTCGCGGCCGCCATCGTTCGTGACTGGCCAGCCCTGGCGAAACAGTTTGTGAAAGTCATGCCGCGCGACTACAAGCGTGTGCTCGCCGAACAGCGCAAGGCGAGCGAACAGGCCGCCACATCCGACGCAGTGGGGGTGACCGGTGGCTAAACCAACAGGCTTTATGGAGTACCCGCGGGCATTGCCCACGCGCAGGCCGGTGGAGGAACGCGTTCACGACTTCCTCGAGGTCTATGAAGACTTCCCGGTGGAGTCATTGAAGAAGCAGGCCGCACGCTGCATGGACTGCGGCATACCGTTTTGCCACCAGGGTTGCCCTCTCGGGAACATCATCCCCGACTGGAACGACCTCGTGTATCGCGACCACTGGCGCGAAGCCATCGAGCGACTGCACGCGACGAACAACTTTCCGGAGTTCACCGGGCGGCTTTGTCCTGCGCCGTGCGAAGCAGCCTGCGTGCTCGGAATCAATGACGATCCCGTCACCATCAAGCAGATGGAAGTCTCGATCATCGATCGCGCCTGGGATGAAGGTTGGGTCCACCCGGAGCCTCCAGAAGTAAAGACCGGCAAGCGTGTCGCTGTCATCGGCTCCGGTCCGGCCGGTCTCGCAGCCGCCCAGCAGCTCGCGCGCGCAGGCCACGACGTCGTCGTCTTCGAGCGCGCGTCAACCATCGGTGGACTCCTGCGACTCGGCATCCCCGACTTCAAGATGCGCAAGCACCATATCGACCGCCGCATGGACCAGATGGAAGCGGAAGGCGTGGTCTTCCGGGCTGGCGTGAACGTCGGCGTTGATGTCGATGTGCGGGAACTCCGTACCCAGTTCGATGCCATTTGCCTCGCTGGCGGCGCCACGCATGCGCGCAACCTGGAAGTACCCGGTCGCGAACTCGAAGGCGTCTACCTCGCGATGGACTACCTTACCCTCCAGAACCGCCGAGTCGCGGGCGAGGAGATCCCGGACGACGAGTTCATCTCCGCCGAAGGGAAAACGGTTGTCATCCTTGGTGGCGGCGACACCGGGGCCGACTGCCTCGGGACATCGCACCGCCAGGGCGCGGCAGAGGTGTTCCAGTACGAACTGCTTCCCCGGCCACCGGCTGAACGCCCGGACGAAAACCCCTGGCCGACCTGGCCCAACATCTACCGCGTGTCCTCGGCTCACGAAGAGGGTGGCGTCCGCGACTACAGCATCCTCACCAAGAGTCTCTCTGGCGAAAACGGTCAGCTCAAGAAGCTCCATGGCGTGCGTGTCGAGTTCGAGAACGTGGATGGCCGCATGGAAATGCGGGAGGTCCCCGGCTCGGAGTTCGAACAGGAGGTCGACCTCCTGCTGCTCGCGATGGGCTTCCTCGGCCCAGAAAAGCCCGGTTTGTTGGAGCAACTTGGCGTCGCGCTCACGGAGCGTGGCAATGTGAAGGCGGACGCCGACAAGATGACATCCGTCCCGGGCGTCTTCACCGCCGGTGACATGACGCGCGGCCAGTCGCTCATCGTGTGGGCAATCGCCGAAGGGCGCACCGCCGCCAAGGGTATCGACCGCTACCTCATGGGCGAGACGCTGCTGCCCTAGCTGGGGTCGCTGCTAGCTGTTAGTGAATCCGGTCGACGAGGAAGTTCGAGGCTTCGCGTAAATCTTCGCGTGCCGTCTCCGCGATGGGTAGCCGCTCGAGCATTGAGTCGGCCGCATCCCGCTGTTCGTTGGCTATACGCACGACGGCCTCCGGGATTGCGGCCTCGTCTAGCGCCGCCATCACCGCATCCACGTCGGGAGGCCCATCACCTTCGTAGCTTGCGCGGACGATTGGCCCTGCAACTTCATGTGCCAGGCCCATAATCACCGGCATTGAGCGCTTGCGTCGCAGAA
>CAZDZP010000328.1:0-2873 GCA_964509855.1 uncultured Anaerolineaceae bacterium
GGCCCCCGCGTCGGCGACGGCTTTCGCCAGCGCCACCGGGTCCGTCACGTTGGGGGTGAGCTTCACGATGACCGGAAGGTCGGTGTTGCGAACCGCCGATTCGGTCGCGCGCGCTGCGGCCACCGGGTCCTGGCCGATTTCGATGCCGCCAACGTCAACATTCGGGCAGCTGACGTTCAGTTCGAGTGCCGCGATGCCGGGCACGCCGTCGAGTTCGCGGGCCATGTCGCCGAATTCGCCGACGGTGTCGCCTGCCAGGTTCACGATGACGGGGACATCCCACTGCGCCCACGCTGGGGCAAGCTCCGTGATGACGTCGTGCAGGCCGACGTTCTGCAGGCCGATGGAATTCAGCATCCCGGCGGGAGTCTCCGCGACGCGCGGTTGCTTGTTTCCTGCGCGCGAATGCACCGTGACACCCTTGCTCACCACCGCGCCGAGGCGGTTGATGTCGTAGTGCTTCGCGAATTCGAAACCCCACGAAAAGGTGCCCGAAGCGGGCATCACCGGGTTGCGGATGACGAAGTCGGTCTTCTGTCCGCGGGCAAGGTCGACGGAAAGCTTGGGTGGCACTGGGACCAGTGTAATACCCGGGCAGCCTCGCCGGGAATGCGGGGAAATTAAGAGAGCGAGGCTGCCCGGTTCGCGCGCCTGCCGCGTCCGCGGCTGCCATTCAGGCTGAAGCTATCGCTATCCCATTGCATCTCTTCGTTCGAATTGCGGAACTCGCGTTCGACGCCACAGAGCTTGCAGAATCCATCGCTGCGCGAGCCGTTTGGCGTTGCGATCACCCAATGGTGGCGGCACATGGGCGATAGCCCGCTTTCCTCGTGATGCACTTGAGTCATGTCTCACTCCTGCTTCGGATCGCCGGGTTCCCCACCACAACGAAGCATCCGATGCACGTTCATGGTAACCCGCTTTACCGCAATACGAGCGCAAACGCTATGCAGATGTAACGAAAGAGCGGGTCAATGTGGGCAAGAACACGGAAAGAATTGCCCCGCAAGGCCATTCCCATCTACGATCAGAGTGTGCGCGAAACGCGCCGCCGCTGAATTGCCCGGCAGCCCAGGCCTGTCATCCCACTGCTCCCTCGGCTGCTTTGTGTGACCTATTCCGCGTTTGCTCCGCTGCGAAGGGATCTGCCCATGTCCTCAACGGTCGTGAGCCGCGACGACATTATCGCGGCACTCGCGAAAGTCCGAGACCCCGAACTTCACCGCGACATCGTGTCGCTCAACATGGTGAAGGGCGTTGATCTCACTGATGGCGAACTCAAGCTCGACATCGAACTCACCACCCCGGCTTGCCCCCTCAAGGAAGTCATCGAGACCGACATCCGTGCCGTGCTCGAACCCTTCTCCTTCGCCAACGTCGAAATCGACTTCGGCGCGAAGGTTCGCCCCACGAACCCGCGTGAGGGACAGAAGGCGGTCGAGGGCGTCAAGAACATCATTGCCGTGGCCAGTAACAAGGGCGGGGTTGGCAAATCCACCATTGCCTCCAACCTTGCTGTTGCGCTGGCGAAGACCGGCGCCACCGTTGGCCTCGTCGACGCCGACATCACCGGCCCGAACATCCCGACCATGTTCGGGCTGAGCGCTGGGCTGCAGTCGGGCGAAACGAGCGGTTTGCGCGCGGTTGAAAAGTACGGGGTGCAGGTTGTCTCCATCGGCTTCTTGCTGCCGAAGGGCACCCCGGTTGTATGGCGCGGTCCGATGATTGGCAGTGCGGTGCGCCAATTGCTGCACGATGTGCCGTGGGAAGGGATCGACTACCTGGTCATCGACCTGCCGCCCGGGACGAGCGACGCTTCGATGTCGATGGCCCAGGAAGCGCCGGTCACCGGCGTGGTCATCGTTTCGACGCCGCAGGACGTTTCTGTCGAAGATGCAATGAAGGCTGTTTCCATGTTCGAAAAGCTAGGCGTGCCGGTGTTCGGCATGGTGGAGAACATGAGTTATTTCGTCGCTCCCGACACCGGGAAGCAGTACGACATTTTCGGAACTGGTGGCGCCGAAAGGGCCGCCGAACAACTGGGGATCGATTTCCTCGGCGCCGTACCCATCGAACCAGCGGTTCGCCAGGGCGCCGACGAGGGCACCCCCATCGTCCAGGGTCACCCCGAATCGGAATCAGCGAAGGTTATCTCCGCGCTGGCCGGCCAGGTCGCTGCCCGCATTAGCGTT
The DNA here is from genome assembly GCA_964509855.1 of uncultured Anaerolineaceae bacterium. Taxonomy (GTDB): domain Bacteria; phylum Chloroflexota; class Dehalococcoidia; order Tepidiformales; family Tepidiformaceae; genus CAZDZP01. The sequence continues at coordinate 2,193 of CAZDZP010000328.1, forward strand.
CTACAAAGGATGGAAATCTAGAAGCCTCCATGGCACTCAACATTTTCCCGCGGCGAGAGACTCGCAGCGAAGCCAAAGAAGAAACGGCGCCGGAGTCACTCCCGGAGCCAACGAAACCCGCCGCTACCACGACAGACGAGGAAGCGGCCCCCAAGGCCCGTCGCACTCGCACGCGCCGCACGACTGCTCGCACGGAAGAAACCGCCGAGCAAGACAACGAAGCGACCGCCGCGAAAGACGTCAAGGACCAGCCGGCTAACGCCGATGGCGACGAAGAGGCCAAGCCCCGGCGCACGCGCAGCCGCCGCAGCCGCTCCTCCGCCGCTGCCAAGGAAGAAGCCACAGCAGAGAGCGGCGCTTCTCCCGAATCCGAAGAGCAGGAAGAAAAGCCCAAGCCTGCTCGTCGAACGCGTTCGACGGCCCGCAAGGACGAGGATTCGTCCGACCAGCCCGATCCCTCTGCGCTCCTCAAAGCCATCGAACTGCAGGCGAAGCAGATCGAGACGCTCACCCGCAAGCTCGACGATGTCGTCAGTCGACTCGACAATCCGTCGAAGTCGGTTTCGTTGGCACGCGTTGGCGTCTTCGTCGACGTCGCAAACGTGGAGCTCGGAGCCGACCGTGCCCGGCTTCGACTCGATTGGGGCAAGGTGCTGAAGCTGCTGGGCAAGGACCGCCAGG
>CAZDZP010000329.1:0-2867 GCA_964509855.1 uncultured Anaerolineaceae bacterium
GAGTGCGAGGCAGGCGCACTTCCCGTGGGGGAGCGTGTACTCCTGTTGTTGCGTTCGAACCAGGGAGACGTTCACTGGCCCTCGCCGGAACAGGTGTGGGTGCTACGGGGTGGCCAGGCAACGCTACAGGGTGGCGGCGAAAGCATCTCCGAGTCACAACTCGTTGGTGAAATCCGGGGCGTGACGGGACAGTATTCCGTGCCAGCGGCCGTTGAGTCAGAGGCGCCCGGGATAGACTGGATCCGAACCGTGCTCTGGGTGGGCGGCGTGGTGCTTGTGGTGTTCGTAATCGGGCTCGTGCTTATGAAAGAGTGGCACCGCATCGACCCGACCTAGCCATGGTTTACGCTTCGGGAAGGGTGCATTCGACCACGCGTTCGATGCGGGCGAGGTCCGGGAAAGTCCGGGCGTTGAAGCCAAGGCCCGACGCGTACTCCGCGATGGAAGCCGCCTGCCCCATGCCGCATTCAAGCAGGATGACCTTTGGCCGGAGCCGGTGCGCGCAGTCGTCCAGCAGTTGGTGGATGAGCGCGGTGCCACTCTCGCCGCCGTCGAGCGCCAGGCGAGGCTCCCAGTCCCGCAGCTCGGGTTCGAGCGCGTCGACGTCGGCGGAGGGGATGTAGGGGAGGTTGGCGACTACAACGTCGGCGTGCGAGACGGCTGTTGCGAGGCTTGCCCGGAAGAAGTGGACGTTCGCGCCATTCCTGGCGGCATTGTCGCGGGCGACGGCGACCGCGCTGGCGGAGAGGTCGCACGCCGCGGTCCGACTCTTGGTCGCGCGGTGCACTTCGACGGAGATGGCGAGGCAGCCGCTGCCGGTGCCGATATCGACCACCCATGCAGCAGGATTGTCCTTGAGGTAGGAGAGCGCGTGTTCCACGAGCATTTCCGATTCGGGACGGGGAATGAGCACGGCGGAGTTCACTCCAAACTCAAGACCGAAAAAATCCCGGGTCCCGGAAATATAGGCGAAGGGCTCTCGCCAGAGTCTGCGCGCGACGAGTTTGTCGAGCTTGAGAAGCACTTCACCGTTGGCTTCGAAGCCGGCGTAGTAACGTGCGCGGTCGAGGCCGCCGGCAGCTTCACGCGCGAGCAGTTCGGCCTCAATGTCAGCATCCGGGCCCCCGGCGTGTTCGAGCCGCTGGCGTACTGCCCGGGCGGCCTCGCGGAGGTTCATTCGAGGTGTTCGAGCCTCTCGGCTTCGTCTGCCGCTGCCACGGCGTCGATGAGGTCGTCAATATTGCCGTCTAGCCTATCCGCGACGTTGTGCACGGTCAGGCCGATGCGATGGTCGGTGATGCGATCCTGGGGGAAGTTGTAGGTGCGAATCTTCTCGCTGCGGTCGCCGGTGCCCACCTGGCTGCGGCGGTTTTCCGATATCTCGGCATTCTGCTTGCTCTGCTCCATTTCGAGGAGACGCGAGCGGAGGTAGGTCATCGCCTTAACGCGGTTCTTGAGCTGGGACCGCTCTTCCTGGCAGGCGACGACGATGCCCGAAGGAATGTGCGTGAGCCGGACTGCAGTCGCGACCTTGTTGACGTTCTGGCCGCCCGCACCCGACGAGTGGTAGATGTCGGTGCGCAGGTCCTTGTCCTCTATTTCGATGTCGACTTCGTCCGCTTCAGGGAGGACAGCGACGGTGGCGGTTGAGGTGTGGATGCGGCCTTGCGCTTCGGTTTCCGGTACGCGCTGCACCCGGTGGACCCCGCTTTCATACTTCAAGCGCGAGAAGGCACGGTCTCCCTGGACTTCGAAGCTAACTTCCTTGATGCCGCCCTTCTCGGATTCGGAGATGGTGAGCATCTCGCACTTCCAGCGTCGGCGCTCGGCATAGCGGAAGTACATACGGTAGAGGTCGCCTGCGAAGAGCGCGGCTTCTTCGCCGCCGGCGCCTGCGCGAATTTCCATGATCACGTTGCGGTCGTCGCGAGGATCCTTGGGCACGAGGGCGACGAGGAGCTTGCGGTCGAGTTCCTCGAGGTTTTCTTCGGCTTCGCTGATTTCGACCTGGGCGAGTTCACGCATTTCGTCGTCGGAGTCGCCGAGCAGTGCCTTGGCGGATTTCAGCGCGCGTTGGTTCTCTTCATAGGCGTCAAAGAGCCGAACGATATTTTCGAGTTCGGATCGCTCGATCGCGAGCTTGTTCGCCTGCTCGTAGTCGGCGGCGACATCGGGTTGCCCCATTTGATCTGTGATTTCCTCGAAGCGGGAGCGCACACCGCGCAGCCGATCGAGCACCGCTTCTTCCATGTCCTGTTACCGAGTCCTGTTGCGCATGGCAGTCTTTGCGGGCGTGCGAACGACGGCCACCAATGCTTCGAGTATAGCAGCGACAATGCTTAGGCCACGCCCAGGTGAGTCTGTACCGCACTAATGGTCTCGGCGAGAGGAACCTCGTACTGCTCGCCGCCGTCGAGTGGTTTGAGCACGACTGTTCCCTTGGCAATTTCGTCTTCGCCGACGATGAGGACGGCGCGCGCACCGGAATGGTTGGCACTTCGCATTTGCGACTTGAGCGAACGACCGCCTTCGCCGATTTGGGCCGCGATACCGGCTGAGCGGAGGTCGGCAGCGAGCTTGAACACGGCGGTGCCTGCGCCCGTTCCAAGCTGGGCGACGAACACCTGGGTGGAAGGCGAGGGCTCGAACGCGATCCCGTTCCGTTCCATCTCGAGAATGATTCGTTCGATGCCGCTGCCGAAGCCCATGCCGGGCGTCGGTGGCCCGCCAATCAACTCGATGAGACCGTCGTATCGGCCGCCACCACCCATGGCGCTCTGGGCGCGCTCGTCGCCAACTGGGACATATTCGAAGACGGTACGGTTGTAGTAGTCGAGCCCGCGAACGAGGAGGGGGTCGATTTCGAC